>JBFYWS010000572.1:0-3215 GCA_041310935.1 Desulfobacteraceae bacterium
CCAACCGCGTGCGTGCGGAACAGGTTGAACACATCCAGAGTTGATAGTATTATACCCCGAAACCGGCAAAAATTTCAAATATTTTAACTATTTTTAACTATTTCAACGTGTTGTCGGAGATATGGGCCGCGTCGGTGGGGCGTGTGCCAGGGGTGGAAAGCGATGCTGCCGTCCAGAGAAATCGCCATCGAAGTGGCCGTTGCCATGCCGGTGCACGGCACGTTCACCTATCGCGTGCCGGAGGATCTGGCCCGGCTGGCCTCGGCCGGCACGCGTGTCCTGGTGCCCTTCGGACGCCGTCGCGCGACCGGCTACGTGCTGGGACCGGCGCCTCCGAGCGACCGGGCGGACATCAAGCTCATCGTGGATGTGCTGGATGCGCGCCCGGTTTTCCCCGGCGCCATGATCCCATTTTTGCGCTGGACGGCGGATTACTACAAGCACCCGCTCGGCCAGGTCATCGAGACCGCGCTGCCCGGCGGCCTGACCGTATCCGAGTCTGCCGTTTTCTCCGCAACGGCGGTGGGCCGGGCCGCCGTGGAGGATGCCACGGCGAGCGCATGGGAGCGGCGTGTCCTGGAGGTGCTCGCCGGGGGCGGCCTGCGCACCCGCGAGCTGCGCGCGCGACTCGGGCGGGATTTTTCCGAAGCGCTGGTGTCGTCGCTCGTGCGCCGCGGGTGGGTTTCGCGCGAGGCCCGGCTGCAGGGCGGCAGGGCGAAAATTCTCCAGGAACGCCGGGTGCGTGCGCGGGACGGGGAGCACGAAAGGCAGGGGCTCTCCGCGAAGAAAAAGCTGATTCTCGATGCGCTCGGAGGGGTGGGCGACCTGGCGGTCCGGGAGCTGAACGACCGTGTGCCGCGCGCCGCCGCGCACCTGCGCGCCCTGGAGCAGTCCGGGTATCTCGAGATCTATTCCAGCCGGATTTACCGGGACCCGTTCGGTGAGACTATCGCCCCCGATGTGGCGCCCCGGCTCACCGCGGAACAGCAGACAGTGGGGGCGGCCGTCGCCGCCGCCCTGGGGCAGGGCTTTCACACGCTTCTGCTCAACGGCGTGACGGGCAGCGGCAAGACCGAGATATACTTAGGGGCGGCGGCCTGCGCCATGCAGGCGGGCCACACCGTGTTGGTGCTCGTTCCGGAAATCGCCCTGATCACCCAGACCGAACGATGCTTTCGCGCACGCTTCGGGGATTGTGTCGCCGTGCTTCACAGCGGCCTTTCGGAGGGCGAGCGGTATGACCAGTGGAGCCGCATTCTGCAGGGGGAGGCCCGCATCGCCATTGGCGCGCGCTCGGCGGTCTTCGCGCCGCTTTCCGATATCGGCCTTATCATCGTCGACGAGGAGCACGATGCGTCCTATAAACAGGAGGGGGGGCTGCACTACAGCGCGCGGGACCTGGCCGTGGTCCGGGCTCGGCAGAGCGGCTGCCCGGCGCTGCTGGGCTCCGCCACCCCCTCGCTCCAGTCCTTCTTCAACGTCCGGACCGGGAAATACACCGAGCTCAGACTTACCTGCCGGGTCGAGGCGCGCCCGCTGCCCGAGATCCGGGTGGTGGACCTGCGGCAGTGCAAGGACATGCGCGGCCCGGGGCGGTTCATCAGCGGCGAACTGAGGCAGGCCATGGCCGAGACACTCGGCCGCGGCGAGCAGGTTTTGCTCTTTCTCAACCGGCGGGGGTTTGCCAACTTCCCCGTCTGTGCCGCCTGCGGCAGCGCGTTGCGCTGCCGGAACTGCGATATCTCCCTCACGCTGCACCAGTCGGCCAACGCCTACCAGTGCCATTACTGCGGCTTCAGCCGGCCGGCGACGGCGGCCTGCGAGGCCTGCGGGTCCGACAAAATCAAGCGCCTGGGGCTGGGCACCGAAAAGGTGGAGGAGGCGGTGGCCGCCCTTTTCCCGCAGACCCGCATCGCACGGATGGACCGCGACACGACCCAGCGCAAAGGCGCCATTGTCGGCATGCTCAAGCGCCTGCGCGCAGGCGAGATCGACATCCTGGTGGGCACTCAGATGGTCGCCAAGGGCCACGACTTTCCGGGCATCACCCTGGTGGGGATCCTGTGCGCCGACCTGTCCCTGAGCTTTCCGGACTTCCGGGCCGGGGAGCACACTTTTCAGCTGCTGGCACAGGTGGCCGGCCGGGCCGGCCGCGGCGAGCGCCCGGGCCGGGTGATCCTCCAGACGTACAACCCCGAGCATTTCAGCATCCGCACGGCCCGGGACCAGGATTACGACGCCTTTTACGAGCAGGAGATCGAGTTCCGCCGGGCGCTCGGCTACCCGCCCGTTACGCGGTTGATCCAGCTGCGCATCTGCGCGCAGGACCCCCGCCAGGCGAAGGCGGGGGCCGACAGTCTGGGCCGGCAATGTCGGGCACTGCAGGCGGCGGACCCGGGATTTGCGCGGGCCATCACCGTCATGGGGCCGGCCGCGGCCGCGCTGGCGCGAATCGCCGGACTTCACCGTTGGCAGATCTTGCTGAAATCGCCCGACACCGGGCCGCTGCACCGGTTTGTAGAGAGGCTCATGGCCGAGCACCCGGAGAGCTTCAACAGCCGCCAGGTGCGGGTGGTGGTCGACGTGGATCCGCTCTTTCTGATGTGAACACCGTGCGCATATCAGCAGGCTGTTGAAAAACGGCGCCTCAGGCCTTGATCCGGCATTGCGCGGCTTTTGTAAATGCTCATCCGCCGCAGGCGGACTGCGCTTTCGAATCGGCCTGCGCCTTGCCCTCGGGCGTGATCCGAGGTTGTGAAACCACTTCTATAGCCCCACGGCTGAATCATCGAATCGCCCGGATGTCATGGCCGGGCGGCTTGACTTTGACCGTGGGGCCACCTAAAATTAGCAGGGTGTTGAAAAACTGCGCCTGAGGCCGTGATCCGGCGTTGTGCGGCTTTTGTAAATGCTCATCCGCCGCAGGCGGACTGCGCTTTTGAATCGGCCTGCGCCTTGCCCTCGGGCGTGATCCGAGGTTGTGAAACCACTTCTATAGTCCCACGGCTGAATCATCGAATCGCCCGGATGTCATGGCCGGGCGGCTTGACATTGACCGTGGGGCCACCTAAAATAAAAAATTCAAGGTGCGATAACAAAATAGAGGAGAAAATGGCGTGATAACGAAACGAACGCTGGTCTTTTTTATCGCAATGGCGCTGTGCGCGGGGTTCAGCGTGCCGCTTTCGGCTTCGGATAAACCCGCCCCGCTACCG
>JBFYWS010000586.1:0-3510 GCA_041310935.1 Desulfobacteraceae bacterium
GAAGTGATAGCCGCTGGCCCCCTCTCCCCCGCCATCCCCCACGAGGGGGGAGGGAGTCAGGACAGGCTCGACATAGGCCTCCTTGCCCGCCTTGGTACTCAGCATGAAGGTCGAGGCGAGCGGCACATCGATATGGGCATAGGCCGGGTTGGGGCTCTTCACCGTGCGCGACCAGAGCCAGGCGATGACGGTGAGCTTGCGGCCCAGGTAGGGCTTCAGGTCCGGACGCGGATTGCGCGGGTCCTCGACCATCTCGGCCGTGACCTCGATCTGGGGATAGAGGTGGCCGATCCGCTTCTCGGCCTCGTCGCGCATCCACTGGCCGTAGTAGCGCACATCCTCGGCCAGACCCTGGGCGCCCCGCCATTCGCGGGCAAACAGCTCACCGCTGCCCGTAGGTCGGGTTAGCGCGGCGTAACCCGACAATTTCGGCGCGGCTTGTCGGGTTACGCGGCTGGCGCCGCTAACCCGACCTACGGCGGCTTGGCCTTTTCCGGCTTTGGCGGCGCCGAACGCATCGGGATGCACGGGAGGGCGACCGGCAAAGCGGGGCGGGATCTCGATCATGGCCTTGTTGATCAGCACCGCCACGGGGTTGAGGTCCGAGGCATGGCTCTCCAGCCCGAGTCGCTGCGCCTCCAGCGGCAGGGCGCCACCGCCGGCAAAGGGGTCATGGAAGGCGGGGAGATGGTAGCGGTCGAACAGTTCCCTGGCGCGCGGGTGGTCGGCGTTCTCGGCGCAGGTGTAGCGCCAGCTCTGCCAGATCTCGTCCCGCGCCCGCTGCAACACCGTCTCGTTGGTGGTGTTCTCCCACAGCACCAGGTCCTCGATGATGCGGAACAGCCGCTGCCGCTCCTTTTCCTGGGCCTTCTCGGTCCGGAAGAGGTCCGGATGGGCCGAGGGGTCATCCACCATCTGCGCAAAGATCACCGCCCGCGCCGCCGCCAATGGTCGGTGCGCCCACCAGAGGTGCAGGATGGAGGGGTGCCCGTGGCGGATGGACTTCTCCCGCGCGCTGGCCATGTTGATCGCCTCCAGGGGCAGGGCGACCTCGATGAGCTTCTTTTTGGGGTTCATGATGTTACTCACAGCAGCTCCGGTGCTCCGTCAGACAGAACGTGTTCGGCGAGGGGGCCGTAGAACTGCCGCGTCGTTGTGAAAAATTGACTCAGCCGCCCGTTGGTTGGCAACAGGTCAACCGCCGCCAAATGATAGACGTTCTGATTGTCGTCAAGGTGCTCCGTCAGCAGGGCGTCTAGCTCATCCCACCAGCGTCTTCGTCGGTTAACTAGAAAGGGACTGTTGAGGTTGAGCAGGTCTCTGGTGTAAATAGCCTTATCACGCTCCTCCGCCGAGAGTTCCGCCGCTGGTTCTACGCGTCCATCCGATAAGTAAGCGAAAAAGCGGGAGCTACCGGCAGAAAGGCAAGAGACGAAAAGATCATGATCGTAATCGTCGCCCTTCGCGTGACCACCGAACACTTCTGCGACAACGCGGCCCTTTAGGTCCTTGTCCGACAAGGCGCTCGCGACTAGGTTTCCATAGGAAAACGTATCTTGGGGGAACTTACTCTTTGGTCGTATGTGTTCGATGTGATACTCGATTCCCTCGATGTCGGCCCGGATCTCAGAGTACGCACAAAGCATGAGTTGCTCATCCAAGAGTCTTTCGCGGAGAGCAGCCTTGTGTCCGAAGCTGGACCACCGCGTTTCGGCGTCGTGGACAGTGTTTGGTGGAGCCTCATGCGCCTTCTGTAAGTGGTATGTGCCTTGTCCGTGCTTAACAATAGTCCTCATCCCTTCAACACCCCCTGACGCTTGATGCTTCGCTGGATACGCTGTAACTGGGGATGCTCCCGCCCCAGTGCATCCGCCAATGCCTGAAGTAAATTCTTCGCTTCTGGGTTTTCATATCGCCCTTGATCCACGAGTTCTATCAAGCGTTTCAGGTCTGGCTTCTCACGGATAGGCGGGTGAGGGTCTACATGCATAATGCTTTGAAGTACGTCGCTGCTTTCCTCGCCATAGGATGCCGCAAGCGGAATACTCGCCACAAATCTTCCATCCCGATCTTTACCTAGCGTTCTAATGTGTTCCTTTCGGATCGACGTGAGAACTTGTGGGCTGTGCGTCGTCACAATGAACTGAATATTGGGGAATGCCTCTTTCAAACTGGCAAGTATCACTTGCTGCCACTGGGGATGAAGGTGTAGGTCAATCTCGTCAATCAGAACGACCCCAACTGCTTCAAGGGTAGCCTGGGTTCTGAGTTGCGGATTTAGTCGTACGCACCGATAGGCAATGTCGCCTACCATGGCGATCACATTCCGTAGACCATCGCTCAACTGGTCGACCTTTAACTCCCCTTGCTCGGGATGAGACATCACCAATGTTTGATTAGTGGGGCTGTAACGCAAACCTGTCCAACGCCACTGCTCCATAACCCGGTCCACGGAGCTAGTGACAGCCTTAAGCAGCGCTTCGTATGAGGTTACAGTATCATATAATCCGCTATATCCTGCACGCTCGAGAGTCTTTGTCTTCTGTTCGAAGTCGGCCGCAAAGTTGAAAAAGAACCAGTCTAAAAACGATCCGTAATCCGATGCGGAGTCCAGACATCCGAGGTAGGCGTATGTACGAGAAAAAATGTCGCTCCTAGACTTGCGCTGTAGCGTCAACTTGCGCCTTTTCCAAAGTCTTGCGGTACCGTAGTACGCAACGACGGGAAGCTTGAGATCGCTGTGAGATAACTCGGTGTCGGCTTCGTCACGAAGTCTTATTCGATCCTGATATTTAGACCCTATTTGCGTCAAAGCGAAGGCATCTTTGATTGTCGTTTTCGAACCGCGGCTGACTTTTCTCCGAGATCTTGACCATTCGATGGGCTGCCTTCCAATTACACCGCTCGCTTCGATAACACAGGGCAATTGGGCCTCCATGTTAAGCGGAGGTTGTACTTGAGTCGGTCGGATGAGGACATCGTCAATGTCAATTCCCGACCCGGACATTGATCCACTTACTACGTCGAATGCACTAACGTAAGGCCACAATGCGATACGGATCGCGTCAAGAATAGCGGTCTTCCCTTGGCCATTCGGAGAAACGAGAACGGTAAGACTGTCATTCAGGTCGACGGTCAGCTGATCGAAACACCGGAAATTCTTCAGCGAGATTTGGGTTAGGTTCATCTAATCGTCCAGTTTGTTTAACCACGCACATTCGGTTTGCCTAGATTAGTCGGGCCCCCATACGCCCAGCGTTGGCCTCGCCATAAATGTGGTCGCTTGCAATCGGCATCCCCGACATCAGGCACTTGAAGTTCGCGCCGCGCGAGAGCTTGGTGCCATTCTTCGCCGCCGCCGCATCCCTCGGCTTCCCCACCTTGACCGTGAAGTGATAGCCGCTGGCCCCCTCTCCCCCGCCATCCCCCACGAGGGGGGAGGGAGTCAGGACAGGCTCGACATAGGCCTCCTTGCCCGCCTTGGTACTCAGCATGAAGGTCGAGGCGAGC
>JBFYWS010000104.1:0-7327 GCA_041310935.1 Desulfobacteraceae bacterium
AGTGTGCCACGAGGCTGCACAAGAGATGAGGGTAGGTCCCTCGAAGCCGGTTTACAGGAATTGGCTTCAAACCGCCTTAAGCTGCAATGGTAAAGAGCCATTGTGGTGAGCGTTAAGGAAAAGGCAGGGCAGGGACCCTGTCAGGTAAGGTTCAGGGAGGCGAGCGCAAGCGAACTACCTCTGAGGTGTCGAAACAGTAGAGACGATGTCAGAACTGGAGTGACTTGTTGGACTCCAGGAGAAGTCCAAGAGGTGCCTGTTTACTGCTTGGACGGCATCCGGCATAAAGGTAGCGCGAACCTGATCCAGGCTCTTGTGTGGAACGTGGGAACCTGTCGTTCCGATGATAAGGGAGAAATTCAAGTGGAGGAACCACAAGAATGAGAGTACCGATGCGGAGCACAGGGGCGGAGCAGCCCGTAGTAGGGAGGAAGGTTCTGTAATGGAACTGGACCAAAGGGGCTGCGTTGTTCAGCTTTACTCTCAGGTCAACCAGCAATGGGAGGAGCCTCGTGAATAAAGCAAAGCCGTTTTGTATTTCAAAATGGGAGGTATGGGAGGGATACAAACGGGTAAAGGCGAACCAAGGGGCGGCTGGGGTAGATGGGCAATCGATTGCAGAGTTTGAAGAGGATTTGAAGGATAACCTTTTTAAGATCTGGAATCGGATGTCATCGGGCAGCTATTTTCCACCACCTGTACGTCGGGTCGATATACCAAAAGACAATGGGGGGAAACGTCCGTTGGGTATTCCAACGGTTGCAGACCGCATTGCGCAGACGGTAGTCAAACGATACCTGGAGCCGATTTTGGAGGAGCATTTCCATCCGGACTCTTATGGGTATCGGCCAAAGAAGTCTGCGATTGAGGCCATAGGGGTTGCACGTCAGCGGTGCTGGCGATACGACTGGGTTCTTGATCTCGACCTCAAGGGTTTCTTTGACAGCATCGACCATGGACTTTTGATGCGGGCGGTAAGGAAACATACTGATTGCAAATGGGTGCTTCTCTACATCGAGAGATGGCTGAAAGCACCGGTGCAATCGGGAGATGGCAGCCTGATTCATCGGGATAAAGGGACTCCGCAAGGGGGTGTGATCAGTCCCTTGCTTGCGAATCTCTTTTTGCATTATGCGTTCGATACCTGGATGCAGAGGCAGTATCCTCAGATTCTATTCGAGAGATACGCCGATGATGGGATTTGTCACTGTCGGAGCAAAACCGAAGCAGAAGGGCTTCAGGTGGCGATTGAACGGCGCTTTGCTGAATGTAGGCTGGAGCTTAACTTGCAGAAGACGAAGATTGTGTACTGCAAGGATTCAAATCGGCGAGGAGATTATCCTGAACAGAAGTTTGATTTTTTGGGGTATGCGTTTCGACCTCGGATAGCAAAAGAACGGTCGGGACAATTTTTCGTCAGTTTCATTCCTGCGATCAGCAACAAGGCCTCGAAATCGCTACGTGATACCATGAGGCGATGGAGACTGCACCGGCGCACGGACAAATCTCTTGACGAACTTGCTCAAATGTTCAACCCAGTGTTAAGGGGATGGATAAACTACTACGGCAGCTTTTATAGGTCAGCCCTGTACCGGACCTTTCAACCCCTGAACAATATTCTTGCTCAGTGGGCAACCCGGAAATACAAAAGACTGAAGAGGCATAAGCGGCGGGCTTGTCAATGGTTGCAGTGCATAATGCACAGGCAACCGAGTCTTTTTGCCCACTGGCGGCTGTCTCAGGTTAAGGCTGGACAATAGGAGCTGGATGACGGGAGACTGTCACGTCCAGTTCTGGGAGAGCGCGAGGGTGCGATTCCCTCGCGCCACTCGACTATCAAGTAAATATTATCGATATTCAATAGTAAGCATTATTTTTTTGTGTTTTGTGTTTAATGCAACCCTTTTCCGAAGTTGAACCCCGACCCCGCCGGTGGACCAGGTCGCTAACGTCTCACACTGCTGATCGCGGGCGTCATGCCCCCTTCAAAACGTCGATCATGGTGAAGAGCTTGCCCCGGGCTCCCTCGTCTAGTTTTTTCCGGAGGTAGATCAGCGCGTCCAGGGTGCCCAGGGCGTAAATCTCCCGCCCGTTGACGTTGTGGGTGAACTCGAAGCGTACGGTGTGGTCCGTTGAGACAAGCGTGTAGGTGTGCCAGCCGTGGCCGCAGAGGTGCTGCTCCGGCACCCCCCAGCGGGTTTTCTGTGCCTCCGGGTCGCGTTCCCGAATGATCTGGTCCTCGTGTAAAGGAGCCCCCAGCCGGTTGAAATAGCGGATCATGGCACGGGCGGTTCCACTGGTGTCGGCCTTGCCCTTTTGGTGGCTTTCGCGGATCGTGAGGGCATAGCCTCGAAAGAGCCCCGGAAACGTTTCGGCCGCGTGCTCCATCATGGCCTGAAAACCGACGATCTGTTTGGCCATGTTCGGGGCGACCACGGCGGCCGTTTCAGAGCGGCGGACGGTCTCTTCCAGGCCGGCGCGGTCGCCCCCGGTCGTGCCCATGACGAAGGGCAGGCCCAGACGGCAGTAGAGCTCGGCGTTGGCGTTCACGGCGCTCGGGTGGGTGAAGTCCACGCTCAGGAATCTTCCATGCCGCTCGCCGGCCTCAGTCATGGCCGCCGCGTGCCCCGCGGGGCGGACCAGTGCAATGGACACCCCTGCGATGGCGTGCTCTGGCTGCTGGACCTCAGGTCCGGTGAGAGAGACCGGGACCAGTTCAAAGCGCGGATCGGCCAGAAGATGATCGGCCACGGTGCAGGCGACGTTGCCGGGAATTCCGTTGACGACGACCTTGATGGCATCCATACGGCCTCCTCTGCGAATTCGTTACTGGTGAAACGCTCATGTTGCTTTGCGGTATATTAAATTATAAAATATTATAAATACAATATGTTATAATATATAATCTTAAGTTCGACTTTAGTTGACGATTCCTACTTTCTCCAACGCCTCGACGACCACGCGGCGCAGGCGCGGGAATGCCGGGGTCGGGAAACCGGCCAACCTGGCATGCAGCCCTGAGAGTGCTGCGGGAATCTGGTCGGCGAAAAACGACTTGCCTTTTGTGATGCCGAGGCGCCCGAAGGCGCCCAGCATCTGCAAGTTGCGGGCAAGGGCGCAATGCGCATAACATGCCCGGAAGCGGGCCGGGTCGAGCGGGTGCCGCAACGCCACCCGTCCCAGGGCGTAGTCCAGCAGATCCTCCTGCTCGGAGGGTGAGAGACCTACGTACGGGTCGATCAGGAGCGAGGCGAGATCGTACTGGAGCGGTCCGATCCGCCCGCCCTGGAAATCGATGAAATACCAGTACCCCTGCTTCAGCATGATGTTGCGGGACTGCAAGTCGCGGTGCATGAACCCCTCCACGGCACCCTGCAGGGCGTTGGCGGCGATCTGCTCGAACTCCTCCGCGAGTTCTTCGAAGGAAACCTGCATCCCCGCCGCGGCGGCAAGAAAGGCGTCGAGGAAATAACGGCATTCGCGCTCCAGGATCAGTTCGCGGCTGTAGCGTGGCGTCTGAAAGGTCCAGCCCGGGTCGAAGCCCCGGCCGCCCTCAAGGCACATCTCCACCAGACGGTCGATGAGCGCGCGGTACCAGGCGAGCACCCGGCCCCGGTCCGGTTCACGGAAAACGGCCTCCTGAAGGCGGGTGTCGCCCAGATCCTCCAGGAAAACCAGCCCGGCAAACGTATCGGCGAAGCGGATCACCGGCACCGGCACCCCTTGGGCGTGCAGGTGGCGGCCGATGGCAACAAAGCTATCCGCCTCCGCGACGGGGACCGGCGGGTGCAGGCCGTGGTCGGCCGCGACCAGGGAGCGGTCGCCGGCGGAAAGCCGGTACCAGCGGCGGTCGGACCCGTCTCCTGCCAGCGTGCTCCAGATGCAGCTCCCCGGCAATTCCTCGGAAAAAGCCTGCCGCCAGGCCTCAGCGGCCGAGGTGTCCCGGGCCGCCGCCCGGTAGCGCTCGGCGGTGCCGAGGTCCCGCCAGCCGGGCGCTTTGGGAACAAAGGCCCGCAAAGGGCGGTTATCCGCAATCATGGCGCGGAAGGCGTCCACCGAGTGGGCAAAGCGCCCCTCCGGCAGGTAGTCGAGGATCACGGGATCGAGCACCTGGATCCCGGTGAAAGTGAGCCGGCGGCAACCCGTTGAACGGGGGGCGTTCGCAAAACCGATGATTCGGCCCACGGGGTCGACCTCCACCGAGTCGAACTCCGGGTCCGCGCACAAAACCAGGGTGGCGGCTGGGCGGCGGTGCAGGTGGGCCGCGTACACCCGGCCGAGGTCGACGGCGTGGAGGATGTCGGCGTTGACCACCATGAAGGGCCGGCGGTCCCAGAAGTCGGCGGAGTTGCGGATGGCCCCGCCGGTGCCGAGAATCTCCGGCTCAAAGCGGATCGACACGGGAATTCCGTAGTCCCGAGAGGCGACATGGCGCGCGATCTGCCCATGCAGGTGGTGAGTGTTGAGGCGCACGGCCTCGCAGCCGGCGGCGCGCAGTCGCTCGATGTGGAGGTCCAGGAGCGTCTTGCCGGCCAGGGTGAACAAAGGCTTCGGCGTGTGGGCCGTGTGCGGCAGCAACCGGGTACCCAGGCCCGCCGCCAGGATCAGGGCTTTCATGGCGCCAGTTGCTTCAACGCCCGCTGGATCAGCGCCGCGGCGGCGGCCGCCTGCTCCCGCTCCTCCGCGCCATGGACGCCGAGCCCGGCGAAATATTGCAGAGCGTTTTCATACGCGATCCGGGAGAGGGCCTCGCGGTGGTCGATCTCCTTGCGGCGCAGCATCCGGCTTCCCAGTGCGCCTATTTTGCGGCCCCGCTCCTTGCCGCTGGTCTCCTCCCGCGGGGTTTGCATCAGGAACTGGGCCACGACCCAGTAGGACTCGAGCAGGGGCTTCACGAACATGGCATAGAGCTTGAGCTTCCGGAACCCGGCGGCGGTCACGTTGAAGCTGTCCGCCAGACTGGGGTGGGGGATCAGCACGGCGTCCTCCATCAGAATCTTCAACATGCGGCGTACGTGCGCCGCGGCCGGAATGTCGCTGTCGAAAACGAACTCGTGCTGAAAAAGATCCTGGAACCATTCGACCTCGGTGTGCAGGTCGGCGGCGGAGAACTGGAATGCGTCGCGCTGGAGGATGGCCAAGGCCGTGAGGGCGGCGGGCACGAAGAAAGCGATGCAGGTGTTCTTGTAATAATCCAGCACCGGCCGCCGGGTTTCGTTCAGGATGAAGCCGGCGGATTCCGCCGGGCGGCCGGGGTCGGGCTTGAGCGCCTCCAGGGTCTTTTGCTGTACGCCGGCGCCCACGGCGTGGGCGACGGCACGCCGGTGGTCGAGCACCAGGGTGTCGGCGAGCCGCGCGTCGACCGCGTAGAGATGGTTCAAGTACACGTCGGCCACGGCCATCAGCTCCTCGAAGGTGAACCGCTCCCGGGCCATGTTCAGAACGGCGGCGGCCGTAAGCGCCTGCGGGGTGACGACGCTCACGCGATTGATCTCAAGGGCGATGCGGTGCGCCAGCCTGCGGCAGAATCGGTTCAGCTCCTCGGGGGCGAGGTCGCGCACGGCGGCGCCCTCCCGGGCCGCCGTTTCCGCGAGGGACAGGGGACTGCTGAAGGTCAGATGGACCTTGCCGTAGCGTTTCTTCAGGAATTTCCGTGCGCTCAAGACCTGCCGCAGGCTTTCCGGCTGCTTGTCCCCGCCCTCGATCTCCTGCAGGTAGGACCTCTCCTCCAGGACCTGGTCGTAGGCAATCGCAACAGGGACGATGACGAGGTCGCGGCAGGCCCCGTTGCGGTGGGCGTTGAGGATGATCGAGAGCAGCCCCAGTTTGGGCATAAGGAGCTTGCCCGTTCTGCTTCGGCCGCCTTCGATGAACTGCTCGATGTTGTAGCCTTCCTCGATCACCTTGTGGATATATTCGGCGAAGGTGTGCGCGTAGAGTACCGCGCCCCGAAAGGTGCGCCGGATGAAGAAGGCACCCCCCCGCCGGAAAAGGGGGCCCAGCGGCCAGAAGGAGAGGTTCTTGCCGGCCGCGACCAATGGGCAGGGCAGGTCGTTGTGGTACATCACATAGGAGAGGATCAGGTAGTCGACGTGGCTTTTGTGGGACGGGATGAAGACGAGCGGCCCGCGCAGACTCATGCGCTTGACGGCGGCCAGCTCCTCCGGGTTCATCACGACCCCGTCGAAGAGGTTGTTCAGAATCCAGCCCACGATTCCGTAGTAGAAGAGGATCCAGTTCGGCCGCACGTTGGCGGCGATCTCGTCGAGGTGGTCGGATGCCTTGGCGCGCGCCTCCCCCAGGCTGATCCCCTGGGATTCGGCATGCGACTGGAGAAACTGCTGAAAGCGGTCGCCGGCGAGGATGCTCTCTTTCAGCTCGGCGCGGGGTTTGAGCACCGGCCCGGTGATGCTCTGGCGGTGGCGCTGGAACCGCTCGAGGATCTCGCCGCGCAGAATGGCCGCCTGGTAGTCGGAGGGGTGTGAGCGGATGTCGGGCCGATCCAGGAATTCGCGCAGCCGGATCGGCTCCGATATTTCGACCAGCACCTGACCGTGCTTCTTGAAGAGCAAAACCAGCCCCCGCAGCCGCCCCGGCTCCTCTTCGGGCCCGAAGAGCATGTCGACCAGAGTCGGGTGCGGCCGCCCGGGTTTCTTGCTGAAGAGCACGAGCTGCGGCACGATGATCACCGGCACCTCCGTCGACTGCTGCAGCGTGATCAGAAACTCGACGGGATCCACGATGGGGCGGCCGATGCGCCACTCGGGGCGCTCTCCGGGCATGAGGGAGAAAAAGGCGGCGCGGGCGTTCAGCAGTTCGTCGCGGAGGAAGCCGCTGCCGTACGGATCCGGAAACCGTCGCTGCCGGATCAGGCTGTCGGCGTGGGCGAGCAGGATGCGGAACATACGGGCCGGGGACTGCCACAGGAAAAAGCGGCTGCCAAGACCGATCCGGGGGTGGCGCAGGCCGGGGGCGCGGTACCGGCTGTAGGCGAACAGAAACGCAAAGTCGCTCTTGGCCTTGGACGCGTAGACGAGGATCGCCTCCGGGGGGAGCGCGCGCAGAGCGGCCCGCTGAGGCTCCTCCAGGCGTACGCCGCAATAAAACAGCCGGAGCGCCCGGGAGAGAATCGGCCCGGGGGTGTCCGGCAGCACGCTGCGGTAGTGGTGGTGGGTGCCGTGCAGGACCCGCTCGATCCAGCGCCGGATCCGGCCGCCGGCCGGCTGCGGTTGCGAAAGGTCTTCCATGTGTGCCGCCTCTGGGGGATGGGTTCCGTGAATCGCCCGCCGGCAGGGGGCCCCGAGACCGGCTCCGTGCCCGGTCGTGA
>JBFYWS010000105.1:0-6668 GCA_041310935.1 Desulfobacteraceae bacterium
AACGACCAGCTCGCAACCGTGCGCCAGCCGCTGGAACCTTTCGTCGTCCGCGTTCAGAATACAACCGGCGCCGTGGCCGGGGCGGCTGTCATCTGGGAGCTCATCCAGGGCGACGGCAATCTCTCGACCACCCGCTCAACGACCAATGCATCCGGGGAGACCAGCACCACCCTGACCCCCGGCAACGAGACACAATATCGGGTGCGGGCAACCCTGGAGACGACGGGCGACTGGGTCGAGATCACGGCCATTGCGTCGGCGCCACTGGCGGATCTGCCCGGCCTGACGCCCGGCCAGCGCTCGGTCGCCGGGGCACTCGACTCGCTCTGTCCCAAGCTCAATGCACTCGGTCAGCGGCGTGCACTCACCGCCGGCGAGCAGGATCTGCTCACCCAGTGCAAGACCCTGATCGGCGCCTCCGGCTCAAATCCCGGGGCGGTGACTCAAGGCATTGTCGCGCTCACACCCGAGCAGGCCAGCGCACCGCGCAAGCTGATCACGCAAATCTCTTCGATCCAGGTCACCAATCTGACCCAACGGCTGAATGAGCTTCGGCACGGTGCCCGCGGCATCAGTCTCGGTGGACTGCAGATTGGCGCTGGTGGCCAAACTATTTCGGGCAGCTTGCTAGAGAAGGCGATCAAAGAGGGGCTGGAAGCCGGTGGCGGGGCGAGCGCGGATGAGGACTGGCCCTTCGAACGTCTGGGTATTTTCATCACAGGCAACGTTCAATGGGGCGCAAAGGACAGGTCGACCAACGAAGACGGCTTTGACTACGACATGCTTGGCCTGACCGCGGGAGCGGATTACCGATTCTCCAATGGATTGATCATGGGTACGGCCTTGGGCTACACCAGCACCGGCGTCGACATCGATGCCGATGGCGGCACCCTGGACGACGAGAGCTGGAGTCTATCGCTCTACGCAACCTATTACCCCACTGAGCATTTCTATCTGGAGGGGTCAGCTACCTATGGCTGGGACAGCTATGATCAGGACCGCAATATTGGCTACAGCCTGTTGGACGCCAAGCGAACAGCCAACGCGAGATTCGACGGTGACCAATACACGCTGCTTCTGGGCGCCGGCTACGACCTGATCCGCGGTGGGACCATCCTTGATATGTACGGGCGTCTGCAGTACACGAGCGCCTCGATAGACGACTACCGTGAGCAGGGTGCGAGCGGGCTCGACCTCGTCATCCAGGGCCAGGACGCCGTCTCCTTCAAGACGATCCTGGGCACGCAGGTCTCGCGCTCAATCAGCACACAGCAGGCCGTGCTGAACCTGCAGGGCTGGATCCAATGGGAGCATGAGTTCGAAAAGGGCGATGACCAAGTGAAAGGGTATTTCGCGAACGACCCGAACCGTTTTGGTTTTGCCCTGCCCACGGACGCATTGGAAACCGACCTGGTACGACTTGGCGTCGGGCTCGGCGCACAATTCGGTCAGGGGCGTACCGCCTTCATCAGCTATCAGGCCGCTCTAGGCATGCAGGACTACACGGAGAACACCATCACGGCAGGCGTCAGCCTCGCCTTCTAATCCCCTAACCCCTGGCAACGCGTGGGCGAGGCCCAAGCAGCCTCGCCCACGCCCTTGAAGGTTGTCCAAGACCCTCTCACCAGGGTCGCTGAGGATTGGCATCCCCCTACCCTCTCACTTCTCCGGACCCAGAAGAGTGCCATCAGAAGGCCCCCTAAACTCTCCGGCCTCGCGAACAGGGCCTTAGTGTGATGTCACCTCTGCCGGTCGGAATTGCTCGATAATCCCCGGCCAGTGCTCGGTCCAGCAGCAGCGATGATCGAAGCCCGCGAAGACCTTGACCGTCGCTGTGGGATTGCGGGCCAGGAAGGACGCGATGGTAGTTGGCGGTACCCGAAGATCGCGATCGCCGACCAGGTGAACCTGCCGGATGGCCGCAGCCAAGGCCGCTTGCCTGGTGGGATTGAGCGACCCCTCCAAAGGGCTATAGCCCTGTTGATCGGCCCAGGCATCGATATCCAGATTAGCGGCGATCGTGATTACCTGCTCGACGTCGTCCAGCCGAGCCGCGATCAGCGTGGCGAGGACCCCGCCACCGCTGTAACCGACCAGGGTGACCGGCGGTCGCGGGGGCTTCGGCAGGATGCTCGCGATGGCCGCCACCATGCTCGCGACCACTTCCGGGCTGTAACGCCCATGAGTCCAGAACCAGGACGCACAGCCGGCGTCACCCGCGAGCCCATGGTAGCAGGGACGCCCGACATAAATGGTGTTCTCCGGATCCAAGGCCATGAGCCGGAGTGCGAATGGATCGCGCCCGGTCGGGTCAAGGGCGACCTCATGCCGCCTCAACCAAGGCCGGCCATCGCCTTCGAGATAGATATGGGTCCGTTCAAGCCCTTCATCCCGATTCCCTACCCTGGCTCGCGAATAGATCACATGCCGGAAGCCGGCACCGGCTATTACATAACGCTCCATCCCCTGAGATTCGGCCAGCCTATCCGCCGGCTCCTGTCGGGCAGTCGCGCATCCCCCAAGTGCGACAGCCGCCCACACGAAGAGCCAAGCACGAGCGTATCCGTAACCTGACAACATCCGCCAACCCGCAATCACTCGCATGCCAAGTCGAAACAAGGCGGGCCGGTTTCCGCTCAGGGCAAAATGCAGCATCAGGGCGCCAGGGGGTTCTCGAAGTCGAATCCGAACAGCGCGGGATTCTCCCCGATCACCGCCGCCGAGAAGATGTAGAAGACATAGTCATAGGTCTCTTGTGGGATCTTGTGCTCCCGGAGCAGATTCCAGAAGTTGCGATCACGCGGATTTGCCGGCATCTGACGCAGCCGCTTGATCACATTGCCCTCGCCCCAGTTGTAGGAAGCCATGACCAAGAGACCCGATGCCTGGGCGTCGGTCCGATAGATATCCTTGAGATATTTGGCCGCGGCGAAGGTCGATTTGGTGAAATCGTGACGATCGTCCGCCGGATCATACTCGCCGAGATGCTGAAGTGGCCCAGGCAGCAGGCCGTAACGCCGGCCAGTCTCCGGGATAAACTGCCACATGCCCTTCGCACGTCCATATCGAGTAGGGGGACCCACGATCTGGGGCTGAAAATTGCTTTCCTGCATGGCCAGGTAAATGAACTGAGGCGGGAGATCCTGCTCTGTGAGAGCCCGCTGGATTGTCGGAGCATAGCCGTTCTCGTTCAGCCGACGGATTGCACGGATCAGACGGGGGGAGGATTGCCATTTGCGGATATAGCTCCTGACCTCAGCGGCGAAATCAGCCGGCACATCCACCTCGGTCTCGCCGAAGACCCGGGCCATGTGCAGGATCAGCTTCTCCTCGGTGTTCAATGGAACCGGTCGGGCCGCCTGAATCTTCTCGACAAAGACATCATAACGCTCACGCATCGCCGCGAGTCGACGCTTCGACTCGGCCACCTGGGACTTGAGTTCGGCGGAGGCCTCCGCGTCGATGGTGACCTCGAGATTGGCGATCTGCAGTTCCACCTCCTTCATGTCGTAGAAGATTTCGTTCGCGAGCCGCGCCGTCTGCTGCAATTGCTGGTACTGATAGAAGGCAAAACCGCCGACCACCGCCAGCAGCAGCACGACCAATCCGATCAGCCCACCATAGATCGAGCGCTGCCGCCGCTTGAGATCGCGAAAGACCTGGCGCACCATCATGGTGTGCTCGCCGGCACCGCTGGTATGGTCATCGTGGAAATAATGCCTGGCTACCTGCTCCCGGGAACGCGACGCCGGCTGCTCTTGTTGCGGTCTTGGCAGGACCAGTCTGATCCTCGGCCCATCCTCACCAAGTGACAGGGTGGTTGTGCCCTCGAGCGGCATTAGATCGATCCGCCGGCCATCGATCAGGGTGCCGTTACTGCTGCTCAGATCACGGACCCACCACCGTCCTTCCTCCGGAAAGATCGCCAGATGGTGACGGCTCACCCCCGAATGCATGATCCGCAGGCCGCAGTCCTCGCCGCGCCCTACCAGGACCGGCTGGCTGTAATGGGTGCGACAGGTGATGCCCCGCGCATCTTGATACTCGACCTCAATGGGATGAAGCGAAGGTCTGGGCCCTGTCCCGTGAGTAACAAGGATTGTTTGGTCGTTGGTCGGCATCTCGAGTCGTTACGAAAAGGCTGAAACCTTTGTCATCGCGTCTGGGTACCGTCAGACTATACTTCAAAAGATCGCCAGCGTTCCTGGCCAAAAACTATGGCGCAGGCGCCCCCCTTCGCACACCTTGCCTGCAACAGAGGATCCCAAGCCATGCTTGCCACCAGGTTGTCCACCTTATGCCTCGTTCTGTTTGCACTCAACGTCGCGGCAGATGCCACCATTCCGATTCATGATGTCGAGGGTTCGAAAGACCCCGGATTGCTGAAGCGCTACGAGGGATCCCTGATCGTCTCTTACGATGACAAGGCGTTCGACGAGTATCTTCTGCCGATCGCCCCGCTGCGGATGGACCCGGACCGGGATCGTCGGGATGGTCATAACAACCGTTGGTTCGCGCCGACCGAGGCCCTGGAGCTCGAGGGTCGTGTGGTCCGTCTTGTCTACCTGACCCCGGAAGGCCGGTCACCGCTCGAGGTGGTGCGCAACTATCGCGACGAGATCGAGGCGCAGGGGGGACGCGCCTTGTTCGAGTGCAAACGTGAGGAGTGCGGCGGCGATCCCGGACGCTCCAGCGGCGGTGGTGGCGGCGAGATGAGCCTGGCCATGGTGTTGCGCCCCGCCGAGCGGATCGCCGATCCGCTCTTGTCGGCCGGCGCCTGCGCCCAGACCGAGCGGATCCATGATCAGCGCTATCTTGCCGCAGCCTTGCCGGACGCACCGGCTCACCTGTCCGTTCTCGCCTTTGTCTTGAAAACCGGTCAGTCATGCAGGGCATTGAACGGACGGACCATCGCCGTCGTCGACCTGATCGAGGGCAAGGCGCGCGAACAACGTATGGTGACCATTGACGCACCCGAGATGGCGCGCGCAATCGACGCGACCGGACGCATCGCGATTTACGGCATTCTGTTCGACTTCGACCAGGCGACAGTCAAACCGGAGTCCGCAGCAGTCCTGGCCGAGATCGCGACCCTGCTGCGCTCAGATACGGGGCTCAAACTGCTGGTGGTAGGCCACACTGATAACGCCGGCGGCTTCGACTACAACCGCGACCTCTCGCAACGACGCGCCGAGGCCGTGGTCACGAAACTCGTTCAAAACCATGGCGCGGATCAGGCGCGACTCTCCCCGGTTGGCGTCTCCTTCGCAGCCCCGGTCGCGTCGAACCAGACCGAGGGAGGGCGGAGCCAAAACCGGCGCGTCGAGTTGGTTCGGTACTGACATACCAGCCCAGCGGATGCGTCGGCACATGCATCGACAACGCCTGCGATGATCCATTCAGGAGCCTCGGGGACTGTATAGAGAGGTCGTGAAATGAAACGCGTAGCATCCTGGCGTCGGCGCTCAAGTCCAGTCGTCGCATTTGCCATGATCCTCCTTTCAATCGCGGGGGCGGCGCCAGGAAGCCGGCCGAACAGCCCGCCGGCAATCTACTGCGAAATGTCGCATGAAAACCATGCCTGGGGGTTTCATCATCGAGGCATCGTCCTTGATGACGCGGGCCATCTCTACAGCTTCACGCGCGAGACGCCATGGAGGGCGCAGAAAGCCGATACCCCTACACGGCTGGAGTTGGAGGACAAGTATCATCAGAAGACCCTGCTGAGAACACTTCCCATCGAGGAGGTCCGAGAGAAATTACTGCTCCTCGAGCCCACGTCCCACGGAGCTCTCTCAGAATCGCAGTCCGGTTACAGGGATGCCGGTGTTCGAACCAGCGTTTGTTACCTGCCCGATTCCGGAAATGAAGTTTACCGGGAGGTCGTCCTGTGTGTAACAGGAGACCAGAGGATGACGAACCTCTCACCGGCGGCGCGTGAATTGAGCGAGTGGATAGAATTCCTCGAAGAGCCTGCATCCAGACATTTCCAACAATGTTTTCCTACAAGCCGTTGACCATGAATCATCTCCACCGCCCCGATAATGATCAACGGCAAACACGCGGTGACCGCTGCTCGACATCCATCGTCCCCTTCGCCGCAGTGCTAGTCCTCTGGTTGATTTCCAATTCGACCATGGCGGCGGATCAGTCTCGCCACGCGGCGGCACAGACAGACACCGACGAACAGGCCGAGCGATCATTAACCCCGCCACCCGGCAGCCCGGAGCGCCGGGCGATCCTCGATACATTGCGGATGGAGCTGGGCCACCTGGCGGGGCCAGACCTCGTCTTTGTCGTCGGGCACCTCAAGGTCCACACGGGGTGGGCCTGGATTCACGCCTTCCCGCAGTCGCATGACGGAAGAAGTCGGTACGAAGACGTCTCCGCACTCCTGCGCAAACAAAAGGGGCGATGGAGTGTGCAGCACCTGGAGTCAGGCGGCGAGGATTGCGCGGAGGAACTGGACGCCGGACACTGTGGCGCGCCCGCCGCGCGTTTTCCCGCGGCCCCGCCGGAGATCTTCACGCTGGAAGGCACATCCACACCGATCATTCCAGACCAGAAGGGCAAGGACGCGGGGCGGACTCCTGCCCACCACCCTGGATGATCCGGCGCCGAGTAACTGGCGCGCCGTCCTTGCCGAGCTGGACTGGGCCCATCCGGAC
>JBFYWS010000603.1:0-5283 GCA_041310935.1 Desulfobacteraceae bacterium
TTGGGGATGGTTCTAGCGGATGACGTGCGGGACGTCAAGGGCCGTCTGCTCCTGACCAAGGGCAAGCCGATCGGGTCCGAACACATCCGGATTTTCAAGATCTGGGGAATCCCCCAGGTGCAGATCCTCGGCGCTCATGGGGAAAACGAGCCCCTGGCGGCTCCGCCCGTCGACCCTGGCCGACTGGAAACGGTCCGCAAGGAAACCGAATTCGTCTTCCGCTACACGGACCGTGACCACCCGGCCATTAGGGAGATCTTCAGCCTGGCAGTCAACCACCGGGCCGCCGCCCCGCCCCGATCGGCAGACAGTTTGCCGGTGGAAATTCCCGCGGCCGAGCCGGCGCCGCAAGCGGGGAATTTTCTCCAGAAGTTCATTGAGAAGGACATCGTCCTGCCGGAAATTCCCTCCATTGTTTTCGAGCTGAACGAGGTCATCGCCAACCCCCTGTCCTCTGCCGACCAGATGGCCCAGGTCATCAACCGGAGCCCGAGCCTGACCGTCCTGCTGCTCAAGATCGTCAACTCCTCCTTTTACGGTCTGCCGTCGCCGGTGGATCGCGTGTCGCTCGCGGTCACCCTGATCGGCACCCGCGAACTGTCGGCCCTGGCGCTGGGCATCAGCATCATGTCCATCTTCAGGAAGATCCCGAGCCGGCTGTTGAGCATGCCCCTGTTCCTGCAGCACAGCCTGGCGTGCGGCATCGTATCGCGGCTGCTGGCCGCCCAGAAAAACATGCGGCAGACGGAACAGATGTTCACCGCCGGGCTGCTGCACGACCTCGGCCGCCTCGTCACCTGCATTTATTTCCCGGACGAGGCCCTCGCCGCCATGCGGCACGCTGCCGCAAAATCCATTTGTCTTCACGCCGCGGAAAAAGATCTGTTCAGCTGCCACCATGGCCACGTCGGCAAATACATTTTGAACCAGTGGCGGCTGCCCCTGATCCTGGAAAACAACGTCTGCTTCCATCACGACCCCATGAATGCCCCGGACCCGGCCGCGGCCGCTCTCGTGCACGTGGCGGACCTGCTGGTGAACGCGCTGGGCGTCGGCACCAGCGGCGAGCGTTTTGTCCCACCCCTCGACCCGGAGGCCTGGGAGGCCACGGGGCTTTCGGCCGGCTGTCTTGAAGTGGTCAGCACCCAGGCGGTCAACCAGATCAACACCCTGGACATTCTGTTGCAGGCATAGGCACCATGGTCAACGACATCACCAAAGACCCGGAAAAGCTGCTCACCCGCATCGAGTATCTGGAAGACAACCGGCGGTTCGTCCAGAACATGCTCGAAATGGCGATCTCGCTGGTGGACTTCCAGGAAAACATCGTCAGCAGCTTCGGACCCGAAAACATACTGGAAGAGGCGGAGAAGCGGATCCGGTATCTGATCCCCTTCGAAGCGAATGCCCTGTACCTGGTCGACCAGGACAGCTCGGATCTCCAGCTTGCGGTCTGCAACCCGCCGAAGGCGCGGGAGTTCATGGCCGCCGAGGTCGAGGAGCTGATCGAAAAGGGGTTCTTCGCCTGGGCCATCCGTGAACGCAGGGGCATCACGATCGCTTCGAGCAACCGCGCCAAGCGCTTCGTGATGCACGTCATCGCCACCCAATCGCGCATCCGCGGCATGTTCATCGGCCAGCTGGACGGCGCGCGCCAGCAGATCCCGGATACCTCCCTCACCCTGCTGTCGATCATTCTGCTCAACACGGCCAACGCCCTGGAGAGCCTGGAATTCTACCGCCTGCTGCGACACCAGAAGGCCATCCTCGAAAAAAAAGTGGAGGAACGCTCGCAGGCGCTGGCCGAGTCCGAACGGCAGATGCAACAGGTGCTGAAGCTGCAGTCCATCGGCACCCTGGCCGGCGGCATCGCGCACGATTTCAATAACATCCTGTTCCCCATCATCGGTTACACCGAACTCGCCCTGGACGATATCCCCGAGGAGAACCCGGCCCGCAAGAGCCTGGAAGAAGTCCTCAAGGCCGCCAGCCGGGCCAAGGAACTCATCCAGCAGATCCTGACCTTCAGCCGGCGGAACGGCCGTGAGCGCAAACCGATCCGGGTGCCCATCATCATCCGTGAGGCCTTGAAGCTGCTGCGCGCCTCCATCCCCACGACGATCGAGATCGCCGCCGACTTGGAGGAGAACTGCAGCCCCATCATGGGCAACCCGACCCAGATGCACCAGGTGGTCATGAACCTTTGCACCAATGCCTACCAGGCGATGCGGGAGACCGGCGGCCAGATCCATGTTCGCCTCGGCGAGGTGAACATTGGCTACGAGGAGATGGCTCAGCGCATCGGAATCACGATGGGCCCCCATCTGCACCTCGTGGTGCAGGACAATGGCGTTGGCATGGACGCCACGGTGTTGGAGCGCATCTTCGAGCCCTACTACACCACCCAGGAGCCCGGCAAGGGGACCGGCCTCGGGCTTTCCGTCATCCACGGGATCGTGAAAAGCCACGGCGGGTTCATCACCGTGGAGAGCCTGCCCGGCCAGGGCAGCTCGTTCCACGTCTATCTGCCGACCATCGAGGAGATGGAGCAGGACATCCCGTTGGAGATCCACGCCGCGGAAACCGGCGGCCGGGAGCGCATCCTGCTGGTGGACGACGAGGAGCAGATTGTCGCCATGGAGAAACAGATGCTGGAGAAGCTCGGCTACCAGGTGACCGCCTGCGCCAGCAGCAGCGAGGCCTGGACGGTCTTCTCCACGCGCCCGGACCAGTTCGACCTGATGATCACCGACATGACCATGCCCCACATGGCCGGCGACCGGCTGTCGGAGAAGATCCTGGACATCCGCCCCAACCTGCCGGTGATCCTGTGCACCGGCTACAGCGACATGATCGACGGAGACAAGGCCGTCGCACTGGGCATCCGGAAGTTCGTCATGAAGCCGGTCGAGAAAAACGAGCTGGCTCGGGCAATCCGCAGCGCCTTAGAGCCCGGCCCGACCGGGTCCAGCCGGCCGGCCCCGGCCATAGCCGCCCCGTGACCTCACGCCGGCCATTAACAGGGTGCTGAAGAACCGCGCCTGAGGCCGTGATCCGGCGTTGCCCGGCTATTGTAAATGCGTTGTATGTCAGAAGCTATAAGGCTGGGAAGCTGGGAGGCTTGAAGCAAAACCTTTTATGCCTTTTTTTTTAGCCTCCTAGCGTTCCAGCTTCCAAGCCTCCAGCCCATAGTCGCCTTGGCTGACGGCCTGATGCTTGTTTTTCAACACCCTGTTAAATAAATACATCTTGCGCAGCGGCGTTTGAGACCGATCCGGCATTGACTGGACGGCGGTTTTCACCTATTTCTCCCCTCATTAGCACCCCTAACTGCGATAAACTCGTAAAACGTCATCCGAAAAGTGTGCACACCATGGCCCAACACACCCATGATTTTGTCGAGTCTTACACCGGCCTCGTCGGTTTCGGGTTGGATCGGAAAACGGACGAGAGCACGGTGATCTGCCACCTTCAGAAATTTTCCGACGATGCCCTGATGGCCGCCGTCATCACGCGCATGACCGACGCGGAACTGGCCGAAACGTTCGACCTCATCACCCGCCTGCTGCGCCGGCATCTGGAGGAAAGCGAATACCACCGTCTGTTTTTGAAAGACACCTGACGCCGCCCGCGGCCTTGAGGCGCGAGACGCGCACGACCTGGGGCCGGGCCGACCACCTCTTATCCTTTGAACTTTCAGCTTCAAGCTGAAAGCTCCGGAGGGGATTGTTATGCTGACCGAGAGGCACCTCGAGAACTACGCCGACGTCCTGTGGTGGGGCCTCAGCACCGCCCGCCGGCAGCGGTTCCGGAAAAACGACGTCGTCCAGATCCGGTTTCACGCGGGCGCCGTGCGGCTGATGGAAATCCTTTACCGGAAGCTGATGGAGAAGGGGCTGAACCCGGTGCCCCGCCTCAGCCCGACGCCGGACATGGAGCGCAGCTTCTACCGGCTTTCAGGGAACCGGCAGCTCGTTTTCGTGCCGCACGGGGAAGAGCGGTTCGTCGGAAACCTGAGCGGCAGCATCTTTCTGAACGCGCCGGAATCGCTGACCCATCTGCGCGATGCCGACCCTCGGAGAATCGGCCGGGCGACCATGGCCCACAAGCCGTTCCGGACCGTTCTCGAACGGCGCGAGGCGCAGGGCGCATATAGCTGGACGCTCTGCCTGCTGCCGACCGCAGAGCTTGCGCGCCAGGCCGGACTCGGCCTCCAGGCCTACTCGCGCCAAGTGGTGAAGGCCTGTTTCCTGGACGCGGCGGCACCCGTATCCGCGTGGAAGGCAATCCACCGCCGGGCCGGGGAGATCAAGCGCTGGCTGGACGCAATGCCGGTCGCCCGGTTCCGGGTCGAATCGGACGGCACCGATCTGGAGCTGGCACTGGGCGCAAAGCGCAGGTGGGCGGGCATCTCCGGCCGCAACATCCCCAGCTTCGAGCTCTTCGTGAGCCCGGACTGGCGGGGCACCCGGGGCGTATTCTACGCGGACCAGCCCTCCTTCCGCAACGGGAACATCGTGCGCCAGGTGCGCCTGGAGTTCCGAAACGGCCGGCTGTCCCGGGCAGACGCAAGGGAAGGCGGGGACTTTTTGAAGAAACAGCTGGCGTTGGACCCCGGCGCGAGCCGGGTGGGGGAATTTTCGCTCACGGACAGGCGCTTTTCCCGGATCGACCGCTTCATGGCCAACACCCTGTTCGACGAAAACTACGGCGGCGCCCACGGCAACTGCCACATTGCGTTAGGCTCCTCCTACAGCAACACCTATGCCGGGGATCCCAGGCGGCTCACGACACCCCTCAAGGACAAACTCGGCTTCAACGACTCCGCCCTGCACTGGGACTTCGTCAACACGGAGAAAAAGCGCGTGACCGCCATCCTGGCAGACGGGTCACGGGTGGTCGTCTACGAAAACGGGGAGTTCTGCCGTTGAAGGCCGGGCAAGACCGGTCGTCTCGAAAAAAGTCATCCGCTTCGACGACTTCGTAAAGCGGCGCTGTGCGCTTCCGGAGCGCTCATGCCGCGGCTTCGGAGACGTTGAACGCGGTGGCGAGATTCCTTACGGAATCCACCAGTTTCTGGAGGGGAAACGGCTTGGCGAGAACCATGTCGAAGTCGGCCCCATGCATGAGCCAGGGGGTGCCGGACATGCCGATAATGGGGACCCGGTGGCGGGATGAACCACGGATGTGTTGCAGCACACCCAACCCGCCCACCTCCGGCATGACGACATCGGTGATGACCATGTCGAAATTGCCGCCGTCGAACTTCTGAATGCCCTCTTT
>JBFYWS010000109.1:0-2705 GCA_041310935.1 Desulfobacteraceae bacterium
CCAGGCCCGTGAAGCTGTTCACCCCGGTGGCCTCCGCGATCAGCTCCAGCGCGAACAGGGGCAGAATCGGGATGAAGAGCATGCGCACCAGGGAGTCGGTGAAACGCAGGCTGTAGGTGGCGAGAACCCCTGGGGCCGCGAATATGTGGCGCCATTCCGACCTCAAACCCGGTCGCCGGCCGCCGGCTGCGTCCGGCGCAACAAACGTTTCTTCAACGCCGAAAAAAACAATGGCTCCGGAAATCGCCAGCAGCGCGCTGGTGACGTAGAAGGCCGCCTGGTATCCGAAGGCATCGGCCAGCGCCCCCCCGATGACCGGGCCGAGGCCGACCCCGCACCCCATGCCGACCTGGAGCAACCCCATGGCATAACCGGTGCGCTCCCGCGGGACTTGCGAGGCCACCAGGGCATTGGCCGCGCCGATGGTGCCCGTGATCAGCCCCTGAATCGTGCGCAGCAACACCAGCTCCTCGGCGGAACGGACAAAGGCCATCAGGAGCAGGATCACCGCCCCGCCGAACATGGCCCGCTCCACCATCAGCTTGCGGCCCCAGCGGTCGGCGAGCGCCCCCCAAAATGGCGAGGCGATCATCATGGTGAAGGCCTGGGCTGAGAACACCAAACCGGAAAGCAGGTCGGTTCCGAGCGACGTGACCGCGCCCAGCGATTTCACGTAAAGGGGCAGGAAGGGGAAAATGCTCGAGAAGCCGACCCCCGTGATCATCTGGGTGAACACCATGATGTAAAGCGTGCGCCGCCAGGGCGCGGCTGCGGGCTTCTCGGGTGCGGAGGGTGTCATTTGTTCAGCGCAGAATTCCGTCAGGTGGTGGCACGGGCCAGCTCCCGGCATGCCTTAGCGATGTGCTTCGGGCCGAAGCCGTGCTTGTCGAACAGGTACTCCTGGTCCGCCACCTCGCCGAATCGATCCGGGATGCCGAGCCGCTTCACACGGACCGGGTGCTGCTCACTCAACACCTCGCAAGCCGCACTTCCCAGCCCGCCGATGATGCTCTGATTCTCGACCGTGACCACGGCGCCGGTCCGCTGCGCGGATTCGATGAGCGCCTGCGCGTCGAAGGGCTTCACCGACGGGTAATGCAGCAGGTCGACCTTCAGCCCCTCGGCGGACAGCTCGCGGGCGGCATCCAGCGCAAAGCGGGTCATGAACCCGGTCGAAACCAGGGTCACGTCCGCCCCCTCGTGCAGGCGCACGGCGCGCTGCGGGTCGAAGCGGCAGTTTTCGTCGAAGAGCTTGGGCATCTTCGGCCGCACCAGCTGCATGTAGGTCGGCTGGTGGTGGTCGGCCATGTGGAACATCACCGCCCGCAGCTCGTTGGCGTCCGCCGGGCTGTAGACGTGCAGGTTGGGCATGGCCCGCATGATCGCGAGGTCCTGAAAGCACATGTGGGTGCCGCCATTCGGCCCCTGGGTGATGCCCGGGGAGTTGCCCACGATCTTGACGTTGTTGTTGGCGTAGGCGACACTGATCGTGATCTGGTCGTAGGCCCGGCGCGTGGCAAAGGCCGTGAACGTCGCGCAGAAGGGGATCTTGCCCTCCCTGGCCAGCCCGGCCGCAACCCCGACCATGTTCGCTTCCTGGACCCCGCAGTTGATGAAGTTGCGGGGGTTCTTGGTGGAGACCTCGGGGATCGTGGCGTCCGCCTTGCTCAGGTCCGCCTCGAGGCACAAGACGTTCGGGTTGCGTGCGATCAGTTCGTTCAGCGTCAGCGCGTAGATCACGCGCATCTCCTTCTCGTGATAGTTCATCGGCTCCATTCCTTATTTCAGTATGGCAGATCCATTTTGCATTCCAGGCCGCACATGATGCGACCGTAGGTCGCCTCGTCCGGGACCTTCACGTTGTGGCAGTCGACGAGGTTCTCGGTCTCGCGGTTGCCCTTGCCCTTGATCGTGTGGGCGAGGATCATGGCCGGCTTTCCCGTGACGGCGTCGGCCCGGGCCAGGGTGTCGTAAATGGCATCCCAGTCGTGGCCGTCGATCTCGAAGACCTCCCAGCCGAACGCCCGCCACTTGTCCGCCAGCGGCTCCAGATCGAGAACCTCCCGGGTGGTGCCGTCGATCTGCATCTTGTTGTAGTCGCAGATGGCGGTCAGATTGTCCAGTTGACGGTGGCCGGCGAACATGGCCGCTTCCCAGATCTGGCCCTCGTCGCTTTCGCCGTCGCCGATGATGCAAAACACCCGGTGGCGTTTTCCGTCCAGCTTGGCGGCGAGAGCCATGCCGCAGGCGGCCGAAAGCCCCTGCCCCAGGGAGCCGGCGGTCATTTCCACCCCCGGCGTCAGGATCTGGTCCATGTGGCTGGGCAGCCGCGTGCCGTTCTGGTTGACCGTCGCCAGCCACGCCTTGGGGAAAAACCCTTTGTAAGCGAGCGCCGTGTAGACGATCGGCCCGGCGTGACCCTTGGACAGGACCAGCCGGTCGCGTTCGGGCCAGCTGGGGTCATCCGGCCGGAGGCGCATGACCCGGTAATACAGGGTAATGACGATCTCGACCAGGCTCATCACTCCGCCGATATGCCCGGAGCCGGACCGGCAGATGGCGTCGGTAACGACGTAACGAAACTCCCGGGCCAACGCATCCAATTGTTCGCGCGATACCTGCGGCTGTTCCACCATAACCCTCCCTCGGCCCTCGAGGCCGCGTGCTGCAATTTAACAGGGTGTTGAAAGATGCTTAACCGGTTT
>JBFYWS010000536.1:0-6902 GCA_041310935.1 Desulfobacteraceae bacterium
GGATGCGGATCACCCGGATGTTGGGGGGGTATTCCATGCGGCCGACGCCGGCCAGATCGGCGGCCCCGTAGCTGCACCAGTTGCACAGGAAGGCTGCAATTTTCGGTTCCCACTCACTCATTGTTTTTCTCCTCTGTTGAGCGGCTTCGCTGAACGCCCAACTTCTGCGTTGCGCTTCATCCCGCGGGCGCTGCGGCGTACGTTCATGTACGCCTCGCGCCGCGGGATTCGCGCGCCTTGAATTTGGGCGTTGATCGAAGCCGCCGTCATCCGGGTTCACCAGTCGCGCCTGACATTCAAGCTGCCCCCCGGTTGGCAATCCAGCATCGAGTAGTTTTTTTTACACCGCCTCGCTCAGGCTGAAGATCTGGGCGAAGATCTGGTCGTTGTCGAAGCCCTTGAGGTGGATCGCCCCGGAGCGACAGGAGGCGACACACAGCCCGCAGCCCTTGCACAGCACCGGGTTGACCTGGGCCTTGCCGGCAAACGGCCCCTTCTCGGTCCAGGACGGGGCCGAGTACGGGCAGATCGAGACGCACACGCCGCACTGGCTGCACATGCGCTGGTCGACTTCGGCGATCGTGCCGCTCGTGTAGATCTTCTTGCGCGCGAGCAGGGTCACGGCGCGGGAGGCCGCGGCCTGGCCCTGGGCGATGGCCTCGTCGATCGGCTTCGGGTAGTGGGCCAGCCCGCACAGAAAGACGCCGTCGGTGGCAAACTCCGAGGGGCCGAGCTTGGCGTGCCGTTCCACGAAGAAGCCGTCGGCGTTGAGCGGCACCTTGAAGAAGTTGGCGAGCGTCTCGTCCCGGTTGGGCAGGATGGCGGTCGCCAGCGTCAGCAGGTCGGCCTCGAGCTCGATGGGCCGGCCGAGGATGTGGTCGGTTACGGTGACCAGCAGCCGCCCGTTTTCCACCTTCACCGTGGGCTTGTCCTCGCGCGCGAAGCGGATGAAGATGACCCCCAGCGAGCGGGCCTTTTTGTAAAGCAGCTCGCGTTCGCCGTAGGTGCGCATGTCCCGGTAGAGCACGAAGACGTTCATCTCCGGGTTCGTCTCTTTCAGGTGAATCGCGTTGTCCACCGAGTGGGTGCAGCACACCCGGGAGCAGTAGGGCCGCTCCGGCTCCCGGGAGCCGACGCACTGGATGAAGACCGCGCTATTGAGCTGCTTGAGCGCGGGGTCGTGGTCCATGATCCGGCGGTCGAGGTCGAGTGCCGTCACGATGCGCGGGTCCGTGCCGTAGCCGTATTCCGTGGGTTTGTACGGCGAGCCGCCGGTCGCGATGACGGCCACCCCATGCTCGAGGGTTTCTGTCGACCCCTGGGCCGATATCGTCGTTTTGAAACTGCCGACAAACCCGTCAACTTGAGTGAGGGTGCTGTTTAAATGAACGTGTATCTTGGGATTTTTTTGAATCTCCGCGGCCATCTCGGCCAGATGCTTCTGGACATCCTCGCCCTTGGCGGTGCGGTAGAGGTTTAGGGCCTGGCCGCCGAGCCGGTCGCTCTTTTCGACGATGTGGGTTTCATAGCCCTGCCGGGCCAAGCTGCGCGCCGACGCCATGCCGGAAAGGCCGCCGCCGATCACCATGGCGGTTTGATGGATGTCCAGCTCGGCTTCCTTGAGGGGCTGTGTGAGCGCAACCTTGGCCACGGCCATGCGCACCAGGTCTTTGGCCTTTTGGGTAGCGAGATCCGGATTGTTGCGATGCACCCATGAATCATGGTTGCGGATGTTGGCCATTTCGAAGAGATACTTGTTCAGGCCGGCACTGATCAGCGTTTCCTGGAAGAGCGGCTCATGGGTTTTCGGGGTGCACGCCGCCACCACCACCCGGCTCAGCTTTTTCTGCTTGATGATCTGGGAGATGGTCTCCTGGGTGTCTTGGGAGCAGGAGTAGAGGTTGTCCGTAGCGAACTCCACGTACGGCAACGTTTTCGCATATTCGGCCACGGAGGGCACGTCCACGACACCGGCGATGTTGACCCCGCAGCGGCAGACGAAAACCCCTATGCGCGGCCGCTCGTTGACCACATTGGTCTCGGGCACGAGTTCTCTGACCTTGGTCATGGTGTTGCGGGCGGTGCTGAGGATTTCGCCGGCGGCGGTGGCCGCCGCACTGGAGTCGACGACCGACTGGGGGATGTCCTTGGGGCCCTGGAAGGCACCGCAGACATAGACCCCTTCCTTGGAGGTCGCCACCGGGTTGAAGGAGCCCGTCCGGCAGAAGCGCCCCTCGCTGAGCTCGATGCCCATCTTCCGGGCGATGTCCACAACCTCGGGGGAGATCTCCATGCCGACCGAGAGCACGATCAGGTCGAAGGTTTCGGTGGCCAGTTCGCCCGACTCCGTGATGTAGCGGACTTCCAGGTCGTCGCTGCCGCCGACCGGGGTGATCGAGTGGACGCGGCTGCGGATAAAACGCACGCCGTGCTTCTCCTTGGCGCTGTCGTAGAAGCGTTCGAAATCCTTGCCGTGCGTGCGCATGTCCATGAAGAAGATGGCGCAGTCCAGCTCCTTGTTCTTGCCGGCGTGCTCCTTGGCGATGACGGCCTCCTTGATGGCGTACATGCAGCACACCGAGGAGCAGTAGGAGTTGTCGCACTTGTTCATGTCGCGCGAGCCGACGCATTGGAACCAGGCGATTTTCTTCGGTTCCTTGTGGTCGGACAGACGCACCAGGTGGCCGCCCGTGGGGCCGGAGGCCGACAGCATGCGCTCCATCTCCATGGCGGTGATCACATTCGGGAGATTGGCGTAGTTGTAACTGTCGAACTTGGAGGGGTCGAACGGCTCGAAGCCCGGCGCCAGGATGATCGATCCGACATTCACCTCGATCGTTTCGTCCTGCATCGAGTGGTCGATGGCGTCCACCCCGCAGAACTCGACGCAGACCTTGCAGCCGCCGGTCTTGAAATGGACGCAGGTGCTGCGGTCGATGGCCGGGGTGTTGGGGACGGCCTGAGCGTAAGGGACATAGACGGGTTTGCGTCCTTTAAGGCCCATGTCGTATTCGGAGGGGATCGGCTTCACCGTGAGTTTGGTCTGGCGGGTATTGACCCGCTCCAGCGTGATGTGGCCGGTTGGGCAGACGGAGGCGCAGGCACCGCAGGCGATGCAGGCGTCGGTGGTGAGCCCGTACGGGGTATTCACTTCCATCTCGACGCCCCGCCCCGTCAGGCTGATGGCGCTGGTTCCGATGCGCTCGCACATGCGGGTGCAGAGTCCGCAGAGGATGCAGGTGTCGTCGCTCTGCTTGAAACGAGTCTTCTCGATCCCGTATTGCTTGGCGAGCTTCTGCAGCAGGGGCACCTCCGGGCAGCGCGCCAGCAGAAGCTCGACGATCAGCTTGCGCCCCTGGTGAACGGCTTCCGAGTCGGTCCGGACCTCCATGCCTTCCCAAATGGGGTAATTGCAGGAAGTGACATAGCGGCTGCGACGTCCGTCGAACACCTCCACCGTGCACAGGCGGCACATGCCGGCCGGTTCCAAGGCCTTGTGATTGCACAGGGTGGGAATGTCCACCCCGCATTTTTGGGCGACCTGAAGGATATACTGACCGTCTTCCCCTTGGACTGTCTGTCCGTTCAGTTTGAAGGAGATCATCGCTGCGTTCCCTTTTGGCTATCGAATGGTTACCGCATCAAACTTGCATGCGTCGTAGCAGATGCCGCATTTGATGCATTTTTCTTGATGGATCGTGTGCGGCTTCTTCTTGTCGCCGGAGATCGCTTCCTGCGGGCACTTGCGGGAGCACGCCTGGCATCCGGTGCAGGTGTCCTTGTCGATTTCATAATGATACAGGGCCTTGCAGACCCCGGCGGGGCACTTGTGGTCCCGGATATGGCTTTCGTACTCGTTGCGAAAATAGAGAATGGTCGTCAACACCGGATTGGGCGCGGAGGTCCCCAGGCCACACAGGGAGAAGCGCTGCATCATGATTCCCAACTCTTCCAGCAGGGGGATGTCCTCCAGCCGTCCTTCGCCGGCGCAAATGCGGCTGAGGATGTCGTGCATCTGCTCCAAGCCCTCGCGGCAGGGGTTGCACTGGCCGCAGGATTCCTCCTTTAGGAATTCAACGAAGTAGCGCGCCACGTCCACCATGCAGGTGTTTTCGTCCATGACGATCATGCCGCCGGAGCCCATGATCGAACCCACTTCGGTAAGTTTTTGATAGTCCACGGGCAAGTCCATAAACTGCTCGGGGATGCAGCCGCCCGAAGGGCCGCCCGTTTGCACGGCTTTGAATTTCTTTTTTTTGAGAACCCCGCCGCCGATCGTGAACACGATGTCGCGTAGCGATATGCCCATCGGAACTTCCACCAGCCCGGTGTTCTTGATCTTCCCGACCAGGCTGAACACCTTGGTCCCCTTGCTGTGGGCGGTGCCCATGCCGCCATACCAATCGGCCCCTCGCAAAAGGATGGGCGGAACATTGGCATACGTCTCCACGTTGTTCAGGTTGGACGGGGATTCCCGGAACCCCTTTTCCACGGTGTGGACGTATTTGGCGCGCGGCCGGCCGACGTTGCCCTCGAGGGAGGCCATCAGGGCGGTGGACTCGCCGCACACGAAGGCGCCGGCCCCCGTGGAGATCTTGATGTCGAAGGTGAAACCCGTGCCGGCGATATCCTCACCGAGCAGGCCATAGGCCTTGGCCTGCTTGATTGCCGTCACCAGACGTTTCACGGCCAGCGGGTACTCGTTGCGCACATAGAAGAACCCTTGGCGGGATCCAATGGCCCGCGCAGCGATGAGCATCCCCTCCAGTACGCTATGCGGGTCGCCCTCCAGGATGCTCCGGTCCATGTAGGCGCCCGGATCCCCCTCGTCTGCGTTGCAGATGATGACGCGGTCCCCGTGATGCTTGGCGCAGGTGGCCCATTTGATCCCGGTGGGAAAACCACCGCCGCCGCGTCCCCGCAATCCCGACCGCTTGACGACATCAATGACCTCCGCGGGTTTCATCTCGTTGAGGGCGGTCAGGAACGCCAAGTACCCTTTGCGCGCGATATATTCCTCGATGCGGTCAGGGTCGATGTAACCGCAGTTGCGCATGGCGATCTTGACCTGGTTTTTGTAAAAAGGAATTTCCTCCAGGATCGGAATACCGGCTATCGGCGCCACGCCCTTCAGCGGATTGGCGATATCGTCGTCCAAAACGCTGCGCGGATCGCGCATCTGGCCCAATATCCATTTCTTCGGGTAGTCGCCGTCACGGTACCCTTCGATGGCATCAAGGATCTTGTCCGCGGTGAGTTTTCGATAGACCAGGCGTGGTTTGCCGGCTTCAAAAATTTCCACCAAGGGCTCCTCTTCACAGAACCCGATGCAGCCCGTCTGGCAAATCGCGACCCCGTTGTTGCCGGGAAAGCGTTCCAGCGCTTTTTCGTAACTTGCCTTGGCCTGGGCCGCTATTCCGCAGGAGGCCATGCCGATGTTCACCTTGATCCGGTCCGGGGCATAAATACTCTTGCGGTATTGAGCGGCGATTGCCTTCAGGTCTTCAACCGACTGAATCTTCATGGTGCCTGCCTCGTTGGCGAGAGGGTCTATTCGTAGGAATCCAGGATCTGGACAACCTTGTCTGTCGGGATGCGCGCATGCATATCTTCGTCGATCTTGAACACGGGCCCCAGGCTGCAGCAGCCGATGCAGCGGACGGACTCCAGGGTAAACCGCATGTCCGGCGTGGTCTCGCCGTTGGCGATGTGCAGGGTTTCGTTGATTCTTTCGCGGATCCGCTCGGCGCCTCGAACATGACAAGCGGTCCCCAGGCAAACCGAAATGATGTGGCGACCCCGTGGTTCAAGACTGAAGGTGCTGTAAAATGTGGCGACTCCGTAAATTTTACTGAAAGGAAGGCCGAGTTTGGCAGACAGATACGTGAGCGCAACCTTGGGGAGATAGTTGTAGCGGCGCTGGATCGCCTGGAGGATCATGATCAGGTTTTCCTTGTCGTTGACGTATTCCTCCCCGATGATGTGGTCAAGCTCCATGATGTCGATGTCGTTGGTAGGGGTGTGTGCCAATGGTTGTGCGACACTCATGCTTTTTTCTCCTGTGCCATGATCGTGACCCGGTGGGGTCACCGAAGCGACCTTAGAGATTAGGGCGAAGAACCCTATGCCTGCTGTTGAACCACCGGGCAATTTTCAACGCACGCGCCGCATCCGGTGCAGCGGTCTTCAATGATGCTGCGGGCGCGTTTTCTGACTTTGACTTTGAAATTGCCTGGGGATCCCTGGACAGATTCCAAATCAGCGTAGGTGATCAATTCGATGTTCATGTGCCGGCCGACCTCGACCAGTTTGGGCGAGATAATTCACATGGCACAGTCGTTGGTGGGGAAGGTCTTGTCCAGTTGGGACATGACGCCCCCGATCGATGGGGATTTCTCGAGCAGGTAGACGTAGTATCCGGAATTTGCCAGATCCAGGGCCGACTGCATCCCGGCGATCCCTCCTCCGACAACCATCACTGATCCGATGACGTCCTGAGCCATGCGCTGAGCCTCCTCCGATAAGGTTGGGCGAACAAGTCAATGTTTTGATTTAACACTAAATCTTTCAACCACTGGACACGTTTTAACAACGTGAAGGGGTCAAGGTATCTCCAATGACACCTTATTGTCAAGTGTATTCGGCCTATTGCAATAATTGATCTGGAGCGGGGGTTTTGTCGAGCAAAACGTGCGAGATCGATGGCTTTCGGGGAGTTTTCTTCAAATCTCGTTGCGGAGGGATGGCATCACGGTTTGGCGGTCGGGCGAGCTTCATAAATAAGGATATCCCGGGAAGAGATTCACCCTTCCCGGGATACCACCCATGATTCGAGGTTTCGGCTCAAGCCGCGAGGCGAAAGGCGTTTTCCGTGACTTTACGGATTTCATTCGGGGTGAAGG
>JBFYWS010000066.1:0-4760 GCA_041310935.1 Desulfobacteraceae bacterium
TGCTGCTTGGCGATGTTGTTGACCATCTCCATCATGACGACCGTCTTGCCCACGCCGGCGCCGCCGAACATGCCCATTTTGCCGCCGCGGGGGAAGGGCACCAGCAGGTCGATGACCTTGACGCCGGTTTCCAGCACGCGCACGGTGGTGTCCTGGTCCGTAAACGCCGGTGCAGGTTTGTGAATCGGTCGAACAATCGCGCGGCTGATGGTGTTGCCGTCGATCCCGTCCACCGGCTTGCCGACGACGTTGATCACCCGCCCCAGCGCGGCTTCGCCCACCGGGACCATGATCGGGTTGCCCGTATCCTTCACGGGCATGCCCCGCACCAGGCCGTCGGTGACGTCCATGGCGATGGTGCGCACGACGTTGTCGCCCAGGTGCTGGGCCACCTCGATCACCAGGTTGTCCGCTTCGTTGTTGATGGTCGGGTTGGTGATGGTCAGCGCCGTGTAGATCGTCGGCAGCTTGCCCTGCGAGAATTCCACGTCGACGACCGGGCCCATGACCTGCACTACTTTACCGAAGTTCTCTCCCATTGAACGACCTCCTATTCAAACGCTGTGAACGCTGTTTGCAACAGTTATCCCTTCAGGGCCTCGGCGCCGCCGACAATGTCCATGAGCTCCGCCGTAATGGCCGACTGCCGGGCTTTGTTGTAGGCCAGGGTCAGATTGCCGATCATGTCGTTGCAGGCCTTGGTGGCGTTGTCCATGGCCATCATGCGGGCGGCGTGCTCGCAGGCCGATGTCTCCAGCAGCGCGCGGTAAAGCTGAACATAGACATTGCGCGGCAGCATCTCGCCGAGCAGTTCGGCCGCGGACGGCTCGCAAATGTGCTCGGGCAGATAGGCGGCCTGCGTTTTTTCACTGGCCTCCGCTTTCTCGATGGGCGGAATGGGCAGTAGTTTCTTCAGCACGGGAACCTGCCGCGCACTGCTGAGAAACTCGGCGTATATGATATACACCTCGTCTGCGCTTCCATCCAGGTAGCCCTGCACCAGCTTGCGGCCGGCCGTCGCAGCTTCATTGAACTTGATGGCGGTCCCCATGATCCCGATGTGCTCGTCCGCCAGCGTGGCGTTGCTCTTGCGAGACCAGTTCCGGCCCTTGCGGCCGAAGGCGGTGAGCGAAAATTCAACACCGGTGCCGGCTTTCCCCCGCATGAACGCCTCGGCCTTCTCAACCAGGTTGGTGTTGAAACCGCCGCACAGACCCCGGTCCGACGTGCACAGCACGATGTGGATCTTTTTCACGTCAGCGCGGGCAACGAGCAGGGGGCTTGCCCCCTCCCCCGCCCGTTCCGCCAGGCTGCCGAGCACTTCGGCGAACTTGCGGGCATAGGGGCGGAAGGCCTCCATGTTGGCCTGGCAGCTGCGCAGCTTCGAGGCCGCCACCATGTTCATGGCCTTGGTGATCTGCTTGGTTTTTTTAACCGACTTGATCTTGTTCTTGACGTCTTTTAAAGTTGCCATACCGATCCCGCCCTCACATCCAGCTTTTCCGGACTGCCTGGTCTTGCGGCCTGATGAACGCCCCTACTTGACGGTGTCCTTGAACTCCTCGTCGTAGGCGTTCAGCGCCTCGGTCATCAGCTTGTCCAGATCGGGGGTGATTTCCTTTTTCTCCTTCAGCGTGGAGAGCACCTGGGGATAGCGGTCCTCCATGAACTTGTGCAGGCCGGCTTCGTACTTGAACAGAGCGCTCACCGGATACTTGTCGAGAAAGCCGCGGGTGCCGGCGTAAAGGATGCTGACCTGTTTTTCGAGGGCCAGCGGCTGATACTGGGGTTGCCTCAGGATCTCGACCAGCCGCGCTCCGCGGGTCAGCTGCCGCTGGGTCGCCTTGTCCAGATCGCTGCCGAAGGCCGCGAAGGCCTCCAGTTCGCGGTATTGTGCCAAGTCCAGGCGCAGGGTGCCGGCGACCTGCTTCATGGCCTTGACCTGGGCGGCGCCGCCGACACGGGAGACCGAGAGCCCCACGTTGATGGCCGGGCGCACACCGGCGAAGAACAAGCTGGGTTCGAGGTAGATCTGACCGTCGGTGATGGAGATGACGTTGGTGGGGATGTAGGCCGACACGTCGCCGGCCTGGGTTTCGATGATCGGCAGTGCCGTGAGGGAGCCGGCCCCGAGTTGGTCGTTCAGCTTGCAGGCCCGTTCGAGCAACCGGGAGTGGTTGTAGAAAATGTCGCCCGGGAAGGCTTCACGTCCCGGGGGGCGCCGCAGCAGCAGCGACACCTGGCGGTAGGCGACCGCCTGTTTGGACAGATCGTCATAAATGATCAGCGCGTGCTTGCCGTTGTCGCGGAAGTATTCGCCCATGGCGCACCCGGCATAGGGCGCGATGTACTGCAGCGACGCCGGGTCGCTGGCGCAGGCCGCGACGATGGTGGTGTATTCCATGGCGCCATTCTTCTCGAGAACGGCATGCACCTGCGCGACCGTGGATTTCTTCTGGCCGCAGGCGACGTAAATGCAGTACACGTCGGTGTCCTTCTGGGCCAGAATGGCGTCGATGGCGACAGCGGTCTTGCCGATCTGGCGGTCGCCGATGATGAGCTCGCGCTGGCCGCGGCCAACCGGGGTCATGGCGTCGACGGCCTTGAGGCCCGTGTAGCAGGGTTCGTGCACGCTCTTGCGCGCGATGACACCCGGGGCCACCATTTCCACGCGTCGGAATTCCTTGGCGTCTATCGGGCCCTTGCCGTCGATCGGCTCGCCCGTGGCCGAGACCACGCGGCCGAGAACGGCCTCGCCGACCGGCACCTCGGCGATGCGGCCGGTGCGCTTGACGATGTCACCCTCCTTGATGTGGATGTCCTCGCCCATGACGGCGACACCCACGTTGTCCTGCTCCAGGTTCAGCACGAGCCCGAGGATCTTGCCGGGGAACTCCACCAGCTCCAGGGCCATGACCTTTTCAAGCCCGTAGACCCTGGCGATCCCGTCGCCCACGGACAGGACGACACCGGTTTCGCTCAACTCGACCTTTTTCTCGTAATCCGTGATCTGCTCTTTGATGATCTGGCTTATTTCTTCAGCTCTAAGTTCCATTAGGCACCCTCACCCCTTTTCATAGATTCTCTCATGTTGAGTAATTGCGTCTTGATGCTTCCGTCCAACACAAGATCACCGATGCGCGTGATGATCCCGCCGATCAGACCCGGATCTTGCTTGACTTCCAAAACGATGTTCTTGCCCGTCCGCCGCGACAGGGCCGCGCGCAACTGCTCCACGGCCTCCGCGGAGAGTTCCTGGGCGGAGATCGCCGTGGCCCGGCCCAGCCCGCTCAATTCATCGGCCAACTTCTGGAACACGTCGTTGATGTGCGGCAGAAACCCGAAACGACCCTTTTCATGGAGCAGAACGAGAAACGATCCCATGACCCGCGAAAGCGTCATCTTGTCGATGAGCTTCGTCAGGACTCTTCGGCGCGCCGCATTTTCGTAGAGGGGATTGACGATGGCCTGCTCCAGTTGGTTGTTATTCGCCACCAAACCGGCGACAGATTGAAGCTCGTTACGATAGGTCTCGATCTGCCCGTCCTGTTCCCCGATCAGCAGGAGCGCTTTTGCATAGCGTCGCGCAACAGCCAAGTTCTTCATGACGCCACCACCCTCTCCAGATACTCCTCGACAAGTCGGCTCTGGTCCTTTGCCGTGATGCTGCGTTTCAGCAGGCCTTCGGCGTGCGCCAGCGATTTCTCAAAAATTTCGGTCTGCAGCCGGGCCTTGGCCTGTTCGAATTCGTGCGCGATGTTGCGGCCGGCCTGGGCCTGGACCTTCTCGGCCGCAGCTTCGGCCTCCTTCAGAATGCGGGCCTTGGCCTCGTTCCCCTGGCGGATGTAGTCCGCCATGATCCGTTCCGCCTCCTTCTCCAGGGAGCCCAGCTTCTGGTTGTATTCCGCCAGCTGTCTTTCCGCCTCGGCCTTCTTGGCCTCCAGATCGTTGAGCTGGTCCTGAATGCCCTGGATGCGGCTATTCAGCGCCCGGGGGATGGGTTTGCGCAGGAGAAAGAAGAGAACGACAAAAAGAACCGCGAAGTTCATGACGCGGAACCAGTCCGTGCTGGTGAACCCCCCATGCCCGGAATCGCCGCCGGATGCGGCCCACACGGTACCGGAAACACAGACCAGCAGGGCTGATGCCGCCGGGAGGATCGTCATTCCCATCCTCTTCGGGGACAGCTGCCGGTTCGATCCCAGAAGCCTCATCACACCGCCCTCCCCAAGATTTTTTTGGTGATCTCGCTGGCAAACGTTTCAACCTGCCGTTGCAGGCTCTGGCGCACGGCCTCGGCCTCACCGGCGATCTTCTGGCGGGTCTGCTCCAGTTCGGACTGAGCCCGGGCGTTGATCGCCTCGATCAACTTGCGCTCCTCCGCTTCCGCCTGCGTCACCAGGTTTTCCTTTTCCTTCAGCCCGCGGGCCCGGGCGTCTTTTATGGCCTTGGCCAGCGTACGCTCTTTTTCCTGGAGGCTCTTCACAGCGTTTTCCGTGGACGATCCGAGCCCTTTGATTTTCTCTTTGCGGTCGGAGAGGATTTTGCGGATGGGGCGATAAAGGATGAAGTTCAATGCAGCTATAAGGAAAAGAAAGTTGGCGATCTGGATGATGACGGACGCGTCGGGGATGACCGTCACCCCGCCGCCGGATTCGCCGGAGGATGCCAGCGCTTGGCCGCTGAGCAGGATGAGAATGAAGTGTGTGAAGATCGCCGCAGCGCCAAACATGCTCCAACGCGTACCCGGTTGTCCCATA
>JBFYWS010000080.1:0-2630 GCA_041310935.1 Desulfobacteraceae bacterium
AAAGAAACCAAAGTCACGGTCAAAGGCAACCAGGTCCTGGTGCCGGTAGTGCTGGGGTACGACGGGAAAGAGGTGCAGGTATCCCTGCTGCTCGACACCGGCGCCTCGATCACGACGCTGAACCGCGATTCCATAAAAAAATTGCAGGCCGTCCCTGTTCACAAGGGCAAGATGATCGTCCCCGGCGGCAAGACCATCGATGCGGATGTCGTCCAGCTCAGCTACATCAAAGTCGGCCCGCACAAAAAGCCGAACATGCATGCTGCGGTCATCGACCACTCTGGGCCGGCTGTCGAATACCAGGGGTTGCTCGGCATGAATTTCCTGAAAGAGGTGGATTACCAACTGGACCTGAAAAAACAGGTCATCAGGTGGCGGTGACGACTTCCGGGCAGGCTGACGACTTCGTAATAAGCGGTTTATGGCGCGTTGCGCCGTCCTGCTGGTCAAGAAGTGTCGCCCTTGTGGGAGTGGCTTCCAGCCACGATCATCGCGGCAAGATGCCGCTCCCACAGAAAAACAATTCCATTGGAAGTCCAACTTCGGCGTTGCGCTTCATCGCGTTATCTCTATTTCGGCCCGACGACTGGTCTTTGGATCTTCCGGCTGCTGTCCTCTATCAGACCCCATAGCTGCACCCATCCCCGCTGCCTGAATCCTTGCAGGCTGCACGCCTCTTTTTGCCAGGTAATCCTTTGCAGCGTCAGCCCGGGATTGGGCAATTATGATGTTGTGTTTTTGAGATCCCGTAAGATCGGCGTACCCTTTGATGGTGACCCGGGCCTCTGGGTTTTTGAGGAGGAAGCCGACAATCCGGTCCAATTCGGAGGATGCGTGGCCGGAGAGACCGGCGGAGGCGGACTCAAAATATATGCTGACCGGGGGTGGCATGGAGGCAACGGTCGGCGGTCTTTTTTCGTGAAAATTGAGATAAGAGATGCCGGCTGTGAGAAGCAGAAAAACCGCCAATGCGATCCAGATAGAAGTCACTTTAGGAAAACGGCTCTTGCCGGCGTTTACCGCGTCCGCTTTTGGATGAGCAGCACCCTCGAAATTCAGCCCCGCACCTTTCTCAAGCCTGAATGTCTTTTTGGATTCTTTGGCATAGCGGGTGAGGAGTTTCCCGTCGATGGTGCGCAACTTTTCAAGATATCCGCGCATCAGGGCATGATCGCAGATCAGATCGATCGATTTCGCGATGCCGCCTGAAAGCTGCCGGATCACCTCGACGGCTTCGGGCGTGAAAATTTCGAGGAAAGAACCGGCCGCCATCATGCGGTGCCGAATGTACGCATCGGTCTCCATCGTCGAAAAGGGATCTATCCGGCCTCGGACCGCCGCCCTTTGCAGGAGGGCCCGGTGCCGGTGCTCCATCAATTTCTCGTTCAGTTCGCTGTTCCCAATGAGCAGGACGGACAGGAGCTTCTCGCCTTTTTCCTCCATGTTTGAGAACAGGCGGACCTGTTCGAGAATCTCGTCCTCCTGATTTTGCGCGTCTTCGACGACCAGCAGGACTTTCCTTCCCTCCGAACTGGCCGCCAGCAGAAATGTTCTGAAGTGAGCCAGAAAATCGCCCTTGGTGCTTATCGCCTTGTCGATTTTGAATTCAGCGGCCAGGAAATTGAAGAATCGATCGACGCTGATCCAGGCCTCCCGCAGGACCGCGGTTGCGATTTCGCCGGCAACGATCGGCAAAAGGCACCCCAGCAGGACGCTTTTTCCCGAGCCCTCGTCCCCCAGCAGGAGCAGGACGCCCTTGCCACCCTCGATCCCGACCTTGAGGTGCGCCAGGGTTTCGAGCTGTTTCTCTCCAAGCCAAATGAAGCGCCCTTCAGGGACGCCCTGAAAAGGTGGGGCAATCAGGCCGAAGTGATGAATGTAGCGGAGGTCCTCGTCCATGGGTTCTCAGAGGCTGCGGGAGAAGTCAGCCCTAACATTTAACAGGGTGTTGAAAAACCGCGCCTGAGGCCGTGATCCAGCGTTGTGTGGCTTTTGTAAATGCTCACATATGACCTAATATGCTGCGCTTTCCAAAACGCCGCGCGCCTTGGCTGACGGCCTGATGCTTGTTTTGCAACACCCTGTTAAGGCTGGAACGCTCTCAATCCGTTCGGTTTCCCAGTTGAAAAAGGCCGGGGTGGTTCTCGGGTGCCGGATACCATTCCAGCTTGTAGCGCACCCCGTCACGTTTCAGAAAGATGGTCCCACCCTTGGGTTCCTTCCCCGGCTGTTGTTTGGTAAGTACCACATCATTTCCCAGAGTGCCCGCATAATAAGAATAGCTTCCGGTACCACTCGCAACCGCGCTCTGAAACCAGGCATGGCGAACGTGCGCGTTCAGTTGGACGACGGCGGTTTCAAGCATCCTCCTGCCGGCAGTGTCTTCGATGTCGCTGTATTTGGCAATCGCCGTCGTCGTGAAAATTGCCATGATGATCAAAACGGCCAGGATCTCCACCAGAGTGAATCCGCGCTGGTCATATATAAGTGGTTTCATAACCCCGCCTGACCCCCGATGGCGGCGTTGCAGGCCTCTCGAAATGCTCACATACTGGCGTGTATGCTGCGCTTTCGAATCGGCCTGCGCCTTGCCCTCAGGTGTGATCCGAGGTTGTGAAACCACTTCTAGT
>JBFYWS010000081.1:0-2519 GCA_041310935.1 Desulfobacteraceae bacterium
CCATCTCCGCCCGTTTGGCCGCATACGCCCGGGCCACACGCTTCATGTCTGCCTGCCGGTCGCCGGGAACAAGCACCAGGCCATGGCGACCGGCTCCGAGATCCACCACCAGCGTCTTCACTGTCTGGTCCAGGGGAAAGCCGGTCGCCTGCGCGGCGAACTCAGCGCCCTTCTGCAAATGCTCGTATTGAACAACTTCAAAAGCAAGCTTGCGCTGCTTCAGGTATTGAATCGCACGGGTGGACATGGCATCCGGTTCTCGCTGGCCGTTTCAGGCATCAGGGTGTTGAAGAACAAGCATCAGGCCGTCAGCCAAGGCGTGCGGCGTTTTGGAAAGCGCAGTCCGCCTGAGACGGATGAGCATTTACAAAAGCCGCACAACGGAGGTTCACGGTGTGAGGCGCGGTTCTTCAATACCCTGATAGGCAATTGTAAGAATTACTACAATATTTCAGCTGGCACGGCGCATGTGCCAGCTTCGTCTTGTAGATATAGATACAATAGATAGCGTGGAAATTCAACGGACCCGCCGCTATGACGGCTCCGGGATCGCTCCATGTCGTTTTACGCTTTATCATTCAGCCGCTGATGTGCTATTGAGAATCTTTATCCCTTCTAAATAGTGTCCATCCAGAAATGGTAGATTTCGGTTCAGGCCAAGGCCGCAGCGATTTCGCAACCGCAGGCGTAGTCCGTCTACGCCGAGGATGGCGAAGAGCGCGAACGCGGGCATGGGCCGAAAGATGCCGTTTATGGATGGACACTCGATAACCCAAACCGTTCACGGAAGAGTCGCACCATGAAAGCGCTATCCCTGAAAAACGGAAAGATGGCGGATTCGATGGTTTTGGCCGTGGTGCTGGTGTCCACGGTCTACTGGGTCCTGGATTCGATTCTGAGCATCTTCTTCTCGAACGAGTTCAACCTCATCGCCAAACTCATCGGCCCGGACCTCTACGACGTTTACATCCGCGTGGTGGTGCTCTGCCTGCTGGTCATATTGGGCTCACACGCCCAGTCGATCATCAACCGCCTGAACCAGGCCAAGCAGAAGCTGAACGAGTCCGAAGAACTGTGGCGTTCGCTGGTTGAAACGGCGCCGGACACCATCATGACGGTGGACCAGGCGGGTGTCATCCGGTTCATCAACCATGCGCTTTCCAGCATGCCGCCGGAAGCGGTCGTCGGCCGCCGGCTCTACGACCTGCTGCCGGCCGAGTCCCGGGACGGCGCCGAAGAGATCGTCAGGAGCGTCTTCCGCACCGGTCAGACCGACACCTTCCAACTCTGCATGGGGGAGCAGCGCAACCCGACGTGGCACACCTTCCGGGTGGGCCCCCTGCGGCTGGAAGCCCGCGTAATCGCTGCCACGATCATCTCGACCAACATCACCGAGTTCAAGCACGCCGAAGAACTCATCCGCTACAAGGAGCTGTTTGACAATGTCGGCGATGGGGTATTCATCCTCAGCCGCACCGGAAAATTCATAGAGTCCAACGGCCGGATCGAGGAGCGCACCGGGTTCGCCAAACCCGAACTGGCAGCACTGCCCCTCAGCGACCTGGTGGCCCCCGATCAGGCCGGCCTGGTCGCCACTCTGATGGATACGGCCCGGCGCAAAAACGAGGCCCGTTGCGAGGTCAATCTGAAGACCAAGGCCGGCGCTGCGATACCCTTCGAAATCAACTGCCGCTACGTGGTCTACCTGGGCAAGCCCTGTTTCCTGTGCGTGGCCCGGGAGACCACCCAAACCAAGCTGCTGCAAGACCAGCTCGTCCGCTCCGCGCGTCTGGCGGCCACCGGGCAGCTGGCCGCCTCCATCGCCCACGAAATCAACTCGCCGCTGCAGGGGATCAGCGCGCTGCTCAACGTCATGCGCACCGCCTACGGCGGCGACGAGTATTTGAAGCACAAGCTCGACCTGGTCAAAAGCGCCTTCAACAGCATCCGGGACACGGTCAAGAACCTCATCGATCTCAACCGCCCCGGCAAAGAGAAGAAGCAACCGACCGATGTGAATCAGGTCGTCGAAAACACCACCGCCCTGGTCCGCAGCCTGCTCATGAAAAACATGATCACGGCGGAGTTGGAACTTGCGGCCAAAAATTCGACCCTCATCGCCTCCCCCCAGCAACTGGGACAGGTGCTCATGAACCTCGTCAACAACTCAGTGGAGGCCATCACGGGGGTGCCCGGGTATTCCGAGCGCGCTCAGCTCTCCCCGGGGACCCGGGGCCGGATTGTGATCAAGACGTTTAACCGGGACAATGAATTCGTGGTGGAGCTGAAAGACAGCGGGCCGGGGATTCCCGACGCGGATCTCAACCGCATCTTCGACCCCTTCTTCACGCGGAAGAAACCCATGGGCATGGGGGTCGGCCTGGCCATCTGCCACGGCGTCATCGAGGATCATCAGGGGAGGATCACGGCCGCAAATGCGCCGGAAGGCGGGGCGGTGTTCACCATCACGCTGCCGCTGCGGCCGGAGCAACGTGACGATTGGAAAGCTGAAAGCTGAA
>JBFYWS010000125.1:0-5617 GCA_041310935.1 Desulfobacteraceae bacterium
GTCCCGATCTACCAGACCACGAGCTACGTGTTCAAGGACACCCAGCATGCGGCCGATCTCTTCGCCTTGCGGGACACGAGCGGGTTCATCTACACGCGCATCGGCAACCCCACGACCGACGTGCTCGAGCGGCGCCTGGCCGCCATCCATGACGGAACGGCGGCGATCTGCACGGCCTCCGGCATGTCGGCCGTGTTCTACGCGGTGGCGGCCATCACCGGCGTAGGCCAGAACATCGTCTCCGGCTCAAACCTCTACGGCGGCACCCACGTCCTGTTCGAAAACACGCTGAAGCGTTTCGGCATCGATGTGCGCTTCGTCGACACGTCCAAGCCGGCCAACGTCGAGGCGGCGATTGACGCCAACACCCGCCTGGTCTTCACCGAGAGCATCGGCAACCCCAAGTGCAACGTGGACGACATGCAGGCGCTGGCCGATGTGGCCCACCGGCACCAGATCCCGTTCGTCGTCGACAACACCGTCTCGCCGCCGCCGATCTTCAACCCCTTCGCGCACGGCTGCGACATCGCCGTCTACTCGCTCACCAAGATCATCGGCGGCCACGGCAACAGCATCGGCGGCGCCGTGGTGGAGGCCGGCGGCTTCGACTGGGCCAAGGCCGGCAAGTTCCCGGAGATCACCGCACCGGATCCGAGCTATCACGGCCTCAACTTCTGGGAGGCGCTGTGCTCGCTCGAGGGCACGCCCTGCACGGCCTTCTGTGTCAAGCTGCGCACCGGCCTGATGCGCGACATCGGCGCCGCCCTCGCCCCCATGAACAGCTTCCTGATCCTGCAGGGGTTGGAGACCCTGCCGCTGCGGGCCACGGCCCACTGCGAAAACGCCCGGAAGGTCGCCGCCTTTCTGGAAAAGCACCCGTTCGTGAAGTGGGTGAACTACGCCGGCTTGAAGAGCCACCCGGATTATGCGCGATCGCAGAAATACTTCCCCATGGGCCCCAGCGCGGTCTTCGGCTTCGGCCTCAAGGGGGGTCTTGAGGCCGGCAAGAAGTTCATCGAGTCCGTCAAGCTCTGCTCGCATCTTGCGAACATCCTGGACGCCCGCACCCTCGTCATCCACCCGGCCACCACGACGCACTCTCAGCTTCCGCCCGCCGAGCAGCTCAAGGCCGGGGTGGAGCCGGAGATGGTCAGGATCTCCGTCGGCATCGAGCACGCCGACGACATCATCGCCGACCTTGACCATGCCCTGAAAGCAGCCCATCAGTAAGCATTTTTCTCAATAGGTTGTTACAGCCGAGCCCTTCCGAAATTATCCGGAAGGGCTCGCTTTTTCCGATCAGATAAATGGGGGTTCTGACCGATGTGGTGTGAGAGGACGGAGGACGCGAGCCCTCATCCTGCTTCCCTGCGGTGATCGGGATGGGATTTTTCGCCACAAAGGTGATAGACTAAATCAAAACCGTTAGAAGTGGTTTCACCCCTACAACAGGAATGCGCTCAAGCGTGAAGACGGTCAAACCCACCTACGAAGAGTTGGAAAAACGCCTCAGGGATCTGGAAAGGATCGTTCCATCCGGAGCGCTTTCCGGGCTTTCGATTGCCGCAGGAGCCCTTGATATCGACAACCTCCGGGAGGCCGAGGCGAAGCTGCATGAGAGCGAGGAAAAGTTCCGGCTGGCGTTTTACACGAGTCCCGACGCGATCAATCTCAAACAAACAACGGAGCAGTATCGCGCCATTTTCGAGAACGCCGTGGAGGGCTTTTTTCAGAGCACCCCGGAAGGCCGCTTCATCCGTGTCAACCACGCTTTTTCCAAAATGTGCGGATATGCCTCTCCCGCCGAAATGGTCTCGGATATCAAGGATATCGGCGGTGAGCATTACGTTCGCAGACAGGACCGCGAGGTTTTTGGGCGGTTGATAAGCGAACGGGGTGTGGTTGAAAATTTCGAACACGAGACACGCCGCAAAGACGGAAGCACGTTCTGGGTCTCCGTCAGCGCCCGCGCCGTCAGGGACGAGGGGGGGCGGATTCTCTACTACGAAGGGTCCCACATCGACATCGATGCGCGCAAGAAAGCCGAAAAACTGCTGGCCGATGCGGGAGAGCAGTATCGCTCCCTTTTTGATACCTCCACCAACGCGATTCTCATACGCAACCGCGCCGGCATCATCACCATGGTCAACCAGGCAGCCGTGAGCCTTCTGGCCGCAGCATCGGCCGACGACCTCATCGGCAGGGCCTATCTCGACCTGGTGCACCCGGAAGACCGGTCGCTATCGGCTGAGCGCGTCGCAGGGGTCTTCCGGATGGCCCTCGGTCAGCACGAGCCGGGCGATGGCTCGCACCAGGGCATACCGCCAAGGGAACACCGGATGGTGACCCTCACGGGCGATGTCGTCGATGTCGAATCCACCGGAGTGGCATTTCCGTACAAAGGGAAGTTGTTCATCCAGGGGATCTTCCGGGATATCAGCGAGCGCAAGCGCGCCGAGGAGGCGTTGCGGGAGAGCGAGGCGCGTTTTCGCACCGCGTTTGAAAACGCCGCGGTGGGCATCACCCTGGTCAGCCTTGACGGCATCTACCTTGAAGTCAACCAGACCATGGCGCGCATTATCGGCTACAGCCCGGCGGACCTCATCGGCAAGCCGGTGACCGATTTCACGCATCCCGCCGATCTGGGGCGCCGATCCGGTTTTCTCAGCGAGCTGATCTCCGGCCGGATCCCTTCCGGCAAACAGGAACGCCGGTTCATCCACCGCGACGGCGCGGTGGTATGGACCCTCATCTGGGCGAGCGTCCAGCGCGACCAGGACGGGAACCCCATGTACTTCATCTCGCTGGTCCAGGACATCACCGCACGCAAAACAGCCGACGAGGACAAACGCAAGCTCGAATCCCAGCTGCAGCAGGCCCAAAAAATGGAAGCGATCGGGTCGCTGGCAGGCGGCATCGCCCACGATTTCAACAACATCCTCTCTGCCATCATCGGCTTCACCGAGCTTTCCATGCTCAGTGAGGGGGCCCCCGTGGACTATCTGCGGGAGGCCATGAAGGCTGCCAACCGGGCCAAGGATCTGGTCAAGCAGATCCTTTCCTTCAGCCGACAAACCGATGACCAGCGCATGCCCGTTCATGTCGGCATGGTGGTCACGGAAATCGCCAAATTCCTGCGGGCCAGCATTCCGACAACGATCGACATCCGGTGCACGATCGATGGCCGGGCAGGGGCCGTGCTGTCGAATTCGGTCGAGTTGCATCAAATTCTCATGAACCTCTGCACCAATGCCGTGCATGCCATCGGTGAGCGTGCCGGCATGGTTGAAATTGAGGCTCTGGGCCTGGACATCGGTCCTGAAAACCGAGACGGGTTTCCCGACCTGGACTTAGGGCGTTATGTGAGGCTTTCGGTCAAGGACTCCGGGCAAGGGATTCCATCCGAGATCCAGGCGCGCATATTCGATCCTTATTTCACGACCAAGGAAAAGGGCGTCGGCACAGGCCTGGGACTGGCCGTCGTCCATGGGATTGTGAAGAAATCCAATGGGACCATCCGCGTTGAAAGTGAGATCGGCAAAGGCAGTGTGTTCCATGTATATCTGCCTCAGGTGGACCTGTCGGCCGCGAAGCCGGCCGAGTACCCGGCCATCCCCAGAGGCGGGTTTGAACGCATTTTGTTTGTCGATGACGAAAAAATGCTGGTGGATGTCGGGGAACAGATTCTCAGGCGCCTGGGCTACGATGTCGTTTCGCGAACCAGCCCGCTGGAAGCCCTCGAGCTGTTCAAGGCCAGGCCGAAGGATTTCGACCTGGTGATTTCGGATCAAACCATGCCCGGTCTGACCGGAGATGCCCTTGCAAGCGAATTGATGAAACTAAACCCGGAAATACCCGTCATTCTCTGCACCGGTTACAGCCAGATGATCGATCAGCGCCACGCCAAGGAAAAAGGCATCAGAGCTTTGGTGATGAAGCCGATTTTGATCAGCGAACTCGCCGGCGCCATCCGGGCCGTGCTGGAAAAACAGTAGGCCCAATTCTGAAAATATTACGCATCTGCATCTGATTTTGAATGCGCGCGCAAGGTCTCCGGAATACTGATCAGCAGGGGCATCCTTGGAGTGCATATTGACTAACCGATATATCGGTGATAAATTGGCAATCATCAATCGACATAACGGTTAATAATAGATGGAAGATGGCAAACTATTTGAGATACTGAATAGTTACAACCGTTTTTGGGCCACGGGCCGCATCGATACCGGGATCCCGCGCGACCTGCTTGTGCGTTGCATCCGCCAGTTGAACAAGAAAGAGGCCGTTCTGCTGAAGGGGGTGCGGCGCAGCGGCAAGTCAACTCTGATGGCCCAGATGATCGGCGCCCTTTTTGAAAACGGCAAAAAGCCCGCCCAAGTCCTGCGAATCAACCTCGAAGAACCGCTCTTCGCCGCTGAATACTCCATCGAGCTCCTGGAACAGATCTATCGGCTTTACCGGGAAAAGATTTATCCGTCGGGCAGGTGCTATCTTTTTCTGGACGAGATTCAGAATATCCCCGAATGGGAAAGGTGGGTGCGCGGCCGTGGCGAAACCGAAAACCTCAAAATCGTGATTACGGGGTCGTCGTCTCGGCTGTTGAGCCGCGAGGTGGGTGCCAAGCTCACCGGCCGGCACGTTTCCTTCGAACTATTCCCGCTTTCTTTTGCGGAATTCCTGCGATTCAAAGGGCAGCAGGTCGGCTCTATCGAGTCCTATTTCGAGCAGAAACCTGTGATCCGGAGCCTCTATGCAGAGTACCGCAAATACGGGGGGTTCCCGGAGGTCGTTCTCAGGGACGAGACCGAGGACAAGGAACTTCTGCTGAAACAGTATTTCGAGGACATCCTGCATCGCGATGTGGTTTCCCGGATCGAGATACGCGACACCTTGACCCTCCAGAACCTTGCCGTGTTCTTGATGAGCAACATCGGCCGGCTCACCAGTGTCAGCAACCTGAAAAAGAACTTCGGCGTATCGCAGGACAAGGTGGAGAACTATGCCTCCGCCCTGCTGGAAAGCTATCTTCTCTACCGGCTGCCGAAGCTTGAACCCTCCATGAAGAAGAGCATGCGGGCCCGGTTCAAACCCTACGCCATCGATACCGGTCTTCGCAACCGGGTCGCCTTCAGCTTCTCGGAAGACTCCGGCTGGCTTGCGGAAAACATCGTCCTGAACCATCTGCGGTCCCGCCACGAGGAGATTTATTACGAGAGCAACGGCGGTGAAGTTGATTTCGTCATCAAGGAAGGGATGAAAATAACCCGATCCATCCAGGTCTGGCATGCCGATGCGGCTGAGACGGCAATCCCGGAAAGGGAATTCGCTGCGTTTAAAATCAAAGACAGAGCCGCTGCCAAACGGGAGTGTTTTCTAATCACGAATGATGTGGCCCGGACGGTGAGAGCCGGTGGAACCCAAATTCAGTGCGTGCCGCTGGTTCTATTCCTGCTTGATCTGCTGTAGGTGAAAAGTTGCTTTTCAGCTTTAGAAAATCACCAACGAATGCGGCGCCGGGGTTGAAAGTGTTCCCCTAAAAAAGCGAAAAGCCCCGGTATTCACCGAAGCCAGACGCCGACCGAGCATTCCCAGTCCACTTGAATCAATAATACCCTTA
>JBFYWS010000135.1:0-5463 GCA_041310935.1 Desulfobacteraceae bacterium
GCTGGCCCGATGCGGCCGAGATGCTGGTCCGGGGCCGCTTCGACTTCTCGGTGCGCTATGGCGGGGCCACCGCGGCGGCGGCGGAGCTTTTTGCCGAGCGATTCTCATCCCTTTGGGCGGAGGCGTTGAATGCTGAAATCGACCGGATTCCGCGCCGGCTCAGCGGTTTCTGGCTTCAGGTCCTGCTGAACGCGCCGGTGGTCGGCCTGCTGGGGTATGCGGGCTGGATCACGATCGTGAACTTTTTCAGCGGGAGCTATCTCAGCGGCGATTTTTTTCTGCACGCCCTCTGGGCGATCGCCATCACCCTGCTGCTGAGTTTTTCCCTGCTGCAGGCCATCATCCGGGTCAGCCTGAATTCCAAGCGCATCGCCGGTCGTGCGCTCGACCGTCTGAAGCGCAACCTGCAGCCGCTGGACGGGCTGGCGCAGACGCCGCTGCGCGTGCAGCTGCAAGCGGTGCTCCGGATGACGGATGCGCGGCCCGATTGAGGTGCCCCATCACGCGGTTTTGGTCTTGGCCTTTCGCTCCGCCTCCAGTTTTTCGATCATGGCCACCCGGGCCAGCAACTCCTTGGAGGCCATGGGGCGCTCTTCGTACTTTCCGCACCAGTCCCGGTCCGCTGTGACCGGCCAGATCGCATAGCGGATGTTCGCCGTGGATGCTGCATCGATCAGCTGCGGCTGGGGCGCATTGCGATGGCACTCTCCGACCAGACCCGAATCCGTGCCCCCTGTTTCCGTCCAGTACTTGCACTTTTCACAAAATTTAGTTTCTTCCATGAATCCTTCGTGCTCCGTGCCAAGCCGCTAAGAAATTACCCCTTATTGGAAAAAGGGTGGGGTGACTCCCCCGTGGAGCCACCCCTGCGAAAGGAGGTGAGATGACGCCGGGATTCATCATCCACAGGCTTGATATCACTATCGGCTGAAGCCGGAAAAACTTTACACTATTTTCTTGAGGTCGGAATGTGCTGGTCTTTTTTCCCCGAATCTGGTAGGGTTGGATGCTTTCCAACCTTGGGCAGCCGAGGTGTGGACGCGCGGTGGGAAGCTGGCCGGAGAGGCATTGCGACCCAGAAAGATTAAATATTCGAAGAGGTTCAGCAATGCGCAACCAGCCCCATTCGTTTCACATCCCCGTCATGGGCACGGGATTCACCATCGACACCCCCCTGAAGGTCGCCCGCTACGGCATCTCCTCCGTTATATCCCTGGTGGATGACGTGCTCATCGAGCAGGTGCGCAAGTTTCACTGCGACAGGCTCGGCGAGCCCTTCGATCCCATCGGCGCCGGAGAGGACGACGCCCGCGCCCGCCGCATCACCGCCTATCTGAACCTCGTGGACGGGATCGTCCGGCGGCAAGCCCAGGCCCTGCAGGCCGCGCCTTTCGAGGACGGCAGCGAGATCACCCGCTATTTCCGGATGCTGCCGGACTCGCCCCTGAAAATGGCCTACGAGGAGATGCTCGTGGCACCGGACGGCCCGGAAAAGGAGCGCCGGCAGGCGCTGCTCCGGCCGCTCGCCGTGCCGGGCAGCATCGACGTCAACATCATGACCAAGCTCGATAGCGACGCCTACCGCGACGGACAGAAGCTGCCGTCGGAGTGTGCCGACGCGATGGCGGCCCTGCGCGGCTTTGCCCGCAGCGCGCTCAGCTCCGCCATTATCTTTTCGGCCGGGATCAACCAGCGGCTCTACCGTTATGCCGCCACCTTCGATGATTTTTTTGCGGATGAGAGCGGCCGCTTCAAGAAGACCATCATCCTGAAGGTGAGTGATTTTCACTCCGCGGAAGTGCAGGGAAAGTTTCTGGCCAAGCGGGGGCTGTGGGTGTCCGAGTTTCGCATCGAGTCGGGGCTCAACTGCGGCGGCCACGCCTTCGCCACCGACGGCCACCTGCTGGGCCCTGTGCTCGAGGAGTTCAAGCAGAAACGGCCCGCGCTCGTCTTGGCGCTGCGGGAAGCCTATCTGAAGGCCCTCAACGCCCAGGGCCGTCCGGCCAGCCAGGCACCCGGCGATGCGCGCATCACCGTGCAGGGCGGCATCGGGACGGCCTTGGAAAACGATTTTCTTCTGCGATATTATCTGCTGGACGGCACCGGCTGGGGCACACCCTTCCTGCTGGTTCCGGAGGCCACCAACGTGGACCGGGGCCAGCTCGAAAAGCTCCTCTCGGCCCGGACCGAAGATGTTTTCCTGAGCGACAGCTCCCCGTTGGGCGTTCCTTTTTGGAACCTGCGCACATCGTCGAGCGAAGAGGCCCGCCGCCGGCGCAACGACGCCGGTAATCCCGGAAGCCCGTGCCCCAAGGGGTATGCGACGTTCAACACGGAGTTCACCGAAGCCCCGGTCTGCCTGGCGTCCCGGACCTACATTACGCGCAAACTCAAGCACCTCGTCGAGGAGCACCTGTCGGAGGAGCAGCTCGCCTTCACCCGGAAGAGCGTGCTCGACAAGTCCTGCCTGTGTCACGACCTGGCCGGCGGGGCTGCCTTGAACTACAACTTCGACGCGAAGGCCACCCCTGCCATCTGCTGCGGCCCGAACATCGTGAACTTCTCCAAAATCGCCTCCCTGGAGGAGATGGTCGGCCACATCTACGGCCGGCTGTGCCTGCTGGCCAACAGCGAGCGACCGAACATGTTCGTTCAGGAGCTCAGGCTGTACGTGGAGCACCTGCGCCAGGAGATCAAGCGGTTTTCCATCGGGCTGTCGCGCCGTCCCCAGGGCTACTTTGCCACGTTTAAAGAAAACCTTCTCGCCGGGGTCGACTATTACCGCGGCCTCGCCAAGCAGTTCATCGACGATCAGAGAGGCCGTTTCCTGGAGGAGCTCGAGTTGCTGCAGGCGGAGATTGAGCGCGTCCTAGTACCGGTCGCAGCGCCGTCACCCAAGAAATGACGACTTCGTAAAAAGCGGGTTACGGCGCGCTGCGCCGTCCTAAATCGGTAATGAAGTTTCGCCCTTGTGGGAGCGGCTTCCAGCCACGATCATCGCGGCAAGATGCCTCTCCCACAGGAAAAAAGATCCAACCTCATTGGAGGTCCAACTTCGGCGTTGTGCTTCATCTTCAGGCGAGATTGAAGATGCGCTCGAACCACGCGATGGAGGCCTCATCCGCGATGGCGAGGCGCCGGGCGACCGCCGGGGAGAACACCTTGAAGGTGGCGCTGGCACGGGCACACGGCTCGCCGCCCGCGTCGTAGAGGACCCCTTCGGTGACGGCGTCATTCTTTCCCCGCGTTTCCCGCACACGGCCTTCGGCCTTCAACTCTCCACCCACCTGAACCGGTTTGATGAATTCGACCGCGATGCCCTGGGTGAGCGCGATGCGCTTGAGCAGGGTGATGGCCGACCAGCTCATGACCTCGTCCAGAATGGTGGTGAGCACCCCGCCGTGCACGATGTTGCTCCAGCCGCACAGGTGCTCCGGCACCTTCACCCGGGAGTAGACCGCCCGGCCGTCGGTGAAGAAGCGCATCTGCAGTCCCGACGGGTTCACCGGGCTGCAGCCGAAGCAGTTATGGTTTCGGCTGTTTGGCAGCTCTCTTAGGTTTGGGGCTGATCTCATCGGTCGGGTAGATGCGGGTGAAAAGGTTGTCGGCAAGGGTATCGTCGAGCTTCTTCAGAATCTTGTACTCCTCGAGCGCCCCGGCTTTATCCCCCCTCTGCAGAAACGCGCGGCCCATGGCGTGATGGGCCGGCGCAAAATCCGGGTCCACGCGGATGGCCTCCGTGTAGGCGTCGATCTCCTCCCGGCCCCGGCCCAGCTTGCCGAATGCCACCCCGATGGCGTAATAGGCCGGCGCGAAATCGGGGTTGATCCGGATGACGACTTTCTGGGCCTCGATCGCCTCCGGGAACCGGCCGAGCTGGCTGTACGCGATGCCGGCGTTGTAATGAGCAGGGGCGGCCTCGGGGTTGATCCGGGCGACGGTTTCGAAGGCGTCTTTGCCCTCGGCATATCGGCCGAGCTGCACGTAGGCCATCCCTAAATTGAAATGGGCCGCCTCGAGCTGCGGGTTGATGGCGATGGTCTCCTTGTACGCCGCGATGGCGTCTTCGAAGCGGCCGATTTTGCCGTAGTAGTTGGCCAGGTGGAGATGGGCCATCTCGTCCTGCGAGTTGGCCTGGATGGCCTGCTGGAAGGCGGCAATGGCCTCCGCGGAGTTGTTAAGGCCGGCATAGCACGAGCCCAGACCGCTCCAGGCCGCGGCATCGCCGGGGTCCTCCTGGGTGGCCTTGATGAAGTGCTGCAGCGCCAGCTGATCCTCGCCGGCGATGGAGAACTTGAACCCTTTCTGGCACAGCTCCTCGGCCACCCGCGGCTTGCTCCCCAAATGGTCGAAGGTCCACTCGGGGATGGACTTGGTGTCGGCGAATTTTTTGAGCGCCATGATCTGCTGTGCCGTTACGGCGAAATTCAGATTCTGGCCCTGGATGAACTGGAAGGTGGCGATGCCGATCACCTGGCCCTTGGTGCTCACCACGGGGCTGCCGCTGGATCCGGGCGAGATGGGGGCCGACATCTGGAACACCCGTCCCACCGTGGGGATCTCCCGCACGGAGGAGATGATGCCCTCGCTCACGGTCTGCTCCAGACCCATGGGGCTGCCCACCAGGACGATGCGCTCGGCGATTTCCGGAGCCCGGTCGCTCACGGCGATCCAGGCCACCTCGGCTTCCGGGATCTCCACCTGCAGTTTCACCAGGTCGGCGTTTTTGTTCTCCGCCAGCACCGCCTTGACGCGGTAGGATTTCCCTTGCGAGGTCCTCACATCGGCCGCGTATTTGCCGGCCAGAACGTGGAAGTTGGTGACCAGGTGGCCCTGGGGGCTGACGAAGAACCCCGTGCCGATGCCGGAGATGTGACGTTCGGCGTCGTAGACGATCACCGTCACGACCGCGGGCTGGATCTTCTTCACCAGCCGGGTGAGATCCGAATCCGCCGCTGCCGATGGACCGGCCGCCAGCAGGAGCGCTGCTGCCAGGGTCACTCTGTTCAGATGCGTTCGCATGCCTAACCTCAGGGTTTTGTCATCTCGATTGGTTCAGGACCGACCCCACTTCCGCCTCGGTCAGGTCGATCGGGTTTCCGTGCATGCTGCTGGATTTAAGGGATTTCGCGATCAGGTCCGCGACGTGCGGGTTCGAGAACCCATAGGCGGAGAGCGGCGGGAGCGCGAACCGTTCACACAGGGCCTGCAGCCAGGCGATGCCGTCCTCGGCGGCGAGTCGTTCGTCCCCGGTCAGCAGCCGGGCCGCCTCGTCGAAGCGAGCCAGCGCAACCGACCCGGCCGCCCGCTCTCTCAGGGCAACGACGTTCACCGCCATGACAAACGGCAGCAGCCGTCCGCAAACAGCGCCGTGGGGGGCTTTGAACATGCCCCCGAAAGGCCCGGCAATGCCGTGCACCGCTCCGAGCCTGGCGTTGGCCAGGGCAAGTCCCCCGCAGAGGC
>JBFYWS010000144.1:0-5689 GCA_041310935.1 Desulfobacteraceae bacterium
GCGCGATTTCAAAACCTGTTTTTTTCACTTGTTCTTCTGCCATACTGCACCCTCCTTCTGTTACGGTTTGATTCGGGTTTAAACGAGCGGGCGGCTCCACCGCTCCGCTTCATGCCGATACTTACCGGACAGATCCTAAATCAAGATGCATGCCAAAATCTCGGAGCCGTCCAAACGGCCCCGAGATTTTGTTTTAAGGGATTAATTTTATATGAGATACATGCTGGATGGTTTGTGCCTGCGAAGTACGAGAGGCTGCGGACGACGCCGGGAGTGTAAACTCATGAGGGACAGGTTTCTTTTCGGATGAACTCGCTGGGAGACACGGGCGGGGGGTGTGTCGCTGGTGTGGAGGACCTGGTACGGCGGAGACGCTGCGGCGGGGGGGCCTCCGAGGCAAGCAGGGTATCGGTTTGCGCCATCGGAGAGGGCGGAGGCGGCTGCTGCGGCCGTTTATTGGCATATCCCTTGCTAATTCCTAACAGCCGAGCGCAGGGTCGCATCGAGTTTGCACGGCAGGCATCAACACCCTGCTAAGCCGGAGCAGGATCCGACAGGAGAGCAGAAGCGATGACTTCACGCAACATCGACCCCATCATCCGGCCCTGTCCCGAAGAGCTGCCGCTTGAACCCAGCGTCGGCATCGGCGAGAAGATCACCCGCGCCATCGAGTTGATGGTCAGCCACAATTTGAGCCGCATCGCAGTGGTCCGGAACCGGCGCGCCGTCGGGATGATCCGGTTGGAGGACGCCTTCCAAGAGATCGGACTGGAGATGCCTACGAAATAGAATTCCCGCATGCCCGAAAAGGCATGCGGGAATTCTATTTTCTATGAGGATGGCGAGAACTAAAGCGCATCCCCTCGTTGATTGCCTGAACCCTGAACCCCGATACCTGAGTAGTTTCCATTAAATGTCTACCAAACATTTCAGCCCATCTCTTCATGTCGCTTTGAAGGTTACACCCTTCCGGGGCCGACCCTTCGCTTCCACCGGGCAGCGGGAGATCGAATTTGGATGCATTCATAATAAAATTAAACCATTAAAACCTGGAGCCCGGAGGTGGCAATTCAGGCTGGGCAATTGGCACGCATTTTGATTGCAGAGGCAGGGGATATTTTTATTTGAACAAACACCTCTTTTGTGAATAAATACGAATAGCAACTAATTCAAACGTAAAAAAATAATTAAGCGTTACTAAAATGAACGAAAACCAAGTTAACCGGAAAGAGAGGTAGGACCTATGGCGCAAACCACGTGGTATGCAATGCCGGTTGAAGAAGTGTTGAAGCAATTGGACACCTCGGCTGAAGGCCTTAGCCGCGCAGAGGCTGCCCGGCGGCTCGAGAAGTACGGGCCCAATACCCTCAGGGAGGAGAAGAAGATCAGCCCTTGGCAGATATTCTTTGGGCAGTTCAAAAACTTCCTCATTATTTTGCTGATCGTCGCAACGGTGATTTCGCTGTTTCTGGGCCATACCCTGGACGCGATTGTAATCTTCGCCATCGTCGTCGCCAGCGCGCTGCTTGGATTCTACCAGGAGTTCCGGGCAGAGAAGGCCATGGAGGCGTTAAAAGCCATGTCCTCCCCCACCGCGGCGGTCATTCGGGACGGGGAAGACATCGAAATCCCCTCTGCCGACGTGGTGCCCGGCGACATCATGCTGCTTACCGCGGGAGACCGGATGCCGGCCGACGGCCGCCTCATCGAGGCCATCAACACCCGTATCGACGAAGCCTCCCTCACCGGGGAATCCAGCGCGGTCAGCAAAGATGCCCACGCGGTCCACTCTGGGGACACCCCCATCGGCGACCGCAAAAACATGGTGTTCGCCGCGACGATCATGACCTACGGGCGCGCCCGGGGTGTCGTGACCGGCACCGGCATGGAGACGGAGTTCGGACGCATCGCCAAGATGCTGCAGGACGTCGAAGAAGAGCCGTCCCCCCTGGCGGTGAAGATGGATTACATCGGCAAGCGTCTGGGCATCGCCTGTCTGGTCATCTCTGCCGTGGTCATGGGTCTGGGTATTTTCCGTGGCAACCCGGTGCTCGAGATGTTCATATGGGCGGTCAGCCTGGCCATCGCTGCCGTCCCGGAGGCCCTCGCGGCCGTCGTTACGGGGTCGCTCGCCATCGGCGTGCAGCGGGCGGCCAAACGCAACGCCATCGTCCGCCGCCTGCCGGCGGTCGAAACGCTGGGGTGCACGACCGTTATCTGCTCCGACAAAACCGGCACATTAACGAAAAACGAAATGACGATCCGCCAGCTTTATACCGGAGGCCGGCTGATCGAAGTCAGCGGCGCGGGCTTCGAACCGGCCGGTGTATTCACCGCTGATTCCCAGCCTTTGGATCCGGCCGGCGACCCAACCCTGAAACGCATGCTCATGAGCGGGATGCTTTGCAACGACGCCAACCTCGTCCAGAAAGACGGTGCCTGGCGCATCAAGGGGGATCCGACCGAGGGCGCCTTCGTGGTGGCAGCGGCCAAGGCGAAACTCGATATCGGCGACTTGCGAAAATGCTGGCCCCGAATCGGCGAGATCCCGTTCGAATCCGAACGCAAACGGATGAGCACTGTGCATCAGCCGCCGGAAGGGGAACCGTTCGCCTGCACCAAGGGGGCTCCCGAGCTGATCCTGGAGCGCTGCACCCACTGGGAAAAGAACGGCCAGCGCGAGGCGTTGACCGAAGAAATCCGGCGACAGATTCTCGATGCCAACGACCGCATGGCGAAGTCAGCCCTGCGGGTCCTCGGGATGGCTTGCCGGCCCGTTCTGAACATCTCCCCCGCATATACCCCGGATACGTTGGAAACCGACCTCACCTTCCTGGGCCTGGCGGGCATGATCGACCCGCCGCGGGAAGAGGTGAAGAAGGCTATCCAGGACTGCCATGCGTCCGGTATCCGCACCGTCATGGTTACGGGCGACCACAAGCTCACGGCCGCCGCCATTGCACGCGAGCTGGGCATTTTAGGCGGAAAAGGGCAACGCGAGCTCAAAGTGATCGAGGGCCGTGAACTCGACAAGATGAGCGAGGAGCAGTTGGCGGCCATTGTGGAGGACGTGGCGGTCTATGCCCGCGTCTCGCCCGAGCACAAGCTGAAAATCGTCGGAGCCTGGAAGAGCAAAAAGCATGTCGTCGCCATGACCGGCGACGGCGTAAACGACGCCCCGGCCCTCAAGCGGGCCGACATCGGGATAGCCATGGGGATCACGGGGACGGATGTCACCCGGGAAGCGGCCGACATGGTCCTCATGGATGACAACTTCGCCACCATCGTGGCCGCCGTGGAAGAAGGACGGATCATTTACGACAACATCAAGAAGTACCTGACCTTTCTGTTGTCGTGCAACGTGGCCGAAATTTTGGTCCTCGGCATAGCCGGTATGGTCGGCTGGCCCATGCCGTTGATCGCCTTGCAGATCCTCTGGGTCAACCTGACCACGGACGGCCTGCCGGCGTTGGCCCTGGGCGTCGAGCCGGCCGAGCCCGATGTTATGGGGCGTCCCCCGCGTGACCCCGACGAGCCGGTGTTTGCTGGACCGGTTTTATGTGTCCTGTCGGCCATGAGCGTTTTGATTTTCATAGGCCTGATGCCGATCTTTTACTGGTACTGGCAGAACGAGGGCCTGGAGCAGGCCCAGACCATGGCTCTTGCCACGCTGGTCGTCTACGAGCTGTTCTACGCCTTCAGCTGCCGCTCGCTGCGCTATACCCTTCCGCAACTCGGCCTTTTTACCAACAAGTGGCTGCTGCCCGCAGTACTGTCATCCGCCCTGCTATTGCTGGCGGTGATCTACATCCCGTCCTGGGGCATGGCATTCCACACGGTGCCGTTAAGCTTTGGGGACTGGGACGTCATCTTCATCGCCGCCGGCGGCAGCTTCCTTTTGGTCGAACTCGGAAAATGGATCGCCGGAAGAAAAAGATCTCAACCAACCCAGCCGAAAGGACGAAGAGCGCCGGAAAGGGTGGCCGTCGAGGCGATCACAACGCCTATTGTAAATAAGTCGTCGAACTAAGCGAGGACGGAAGCAATACAGAATCAACCAACCCCGCCCCTTGGGGCGGGGTTGGTTGATTATGACTTCTTGCAATACATATTCCGCTTTCGTACACAGAACGGAGTGTCAATTTGCCTTGCAGCGCATGCGTTGGGCCGATGGCGTTACTTCTATCGATGCTGTTGACCACGAGCTGTACGTACCAAATCAAATTAATCCCGCGAGAACAAGGACAGCTGGCAACTTATTATATAGTGAGGATCGATTCTTTCAGTGAAGTTTTCTCTGGCCAGATTGACCTGGTAGCGGATGGAATATCTTATTCAGGGACTTATGTTGTTACATCGAGCGATTATGGCTTGACACTGCTCAGGGATCATGGCCCAACGCATGGAAATTTGGTAAAAGAAGAATTTTTTCGGTATGGTCAAGCAAAATTACGCAGTGGTAGCCGGACACTGAGATGCGAGTATATAGGCACTTGGACAAGCGGGGGTTTCGGAGTGTGCGTAAGCAATGAAGGAAAAATTTACGATATGCTAATCTTCCCATAATCAAAAATCGTTTTCTTGATTTCACTTTTCCTATGTGACTTCGACCTCTTTACAAAGCCATCGAGGTGCGTGTTTTTTTACGTGAGCATCTTTTTGGCATGACACCGGACAAAGGCCGATTTCAATGCGCCCTTCACTCCTTGGCCTTGAAGTCCGTGGCCTCGATCCCCGCCTCCTTGATCAGCCGGTGCAGGTACTGGCGCTGGATCCCGGCGGCCTCCGCCGCGCGGCTGATGTTGCCGCCGTACTGCTCGAGCAGGCGGCGGATGTACTGGAGGTGAAAGTACTGGATGGCGCGTTCCTTGGCCTCGCGGAAAGGTGTCTCCGCCGTCTGGCCCTCACTCAGCAGCGGCGCGGCGGCGGCCGGCACCGATTCCAGCTGCAGGTCCGCCACCGAAAGGCTGTGGCCGCGGCAGAAGATGACACCGCGTTCCATGATGTTCTCCAGCTCGCGCACGTTGCCCGGGAACTCGTAGGCCATGAGCACCTGCATGGCCTCCGGTGAAATGTCCGTCACGGTCTTGCGGTTGACGGCAGCGTACTGGGCGAGGAAATGCCGGCTGAGGAGGGCGATGTCCTCCTTGCGCTCCCGCAGCGGCGGCAGCTCGAACTGGATGACGTTCAGCCGATAGTAGAGGTCTTCGCGGAAGAGCTTCTCGCGGATGCCTGTTTTGAGGTCGTGGTTGGTAGCGGCGATGAAGCGCAGGTCGGCTTTCTTGGTGACGACGCTGCCGACGGGCTTGTATTCCCCTTCCTGCAGCAGCCGCAGGAGTTTGGTCTGCAGGTGCGGCGACAGGTCTCCGATTTCATCCAGAAAGAGCGAGCCCTCGTGGGCCTCCTCCACCAGGCCCTTCTTCTCCTTCCATGCGCCGGTGAAGGCTCCCTTCACGTGGCCGAAGAGCTCGCTTTCCAGGACCTCCTGGGGGATGGCGGTGCAGTTCACGGTGACCATTTTCTTCTGGCTGCGCAGGCTGTGCTGGTGAACGGCGCGCGCGACCAGCTCCTTGCCCGTCCCGCTGGGCCCGGTGATCAGCACCGTTCCCGTGGTGGGCGCGACCTGGCGGATGCGCTCGAAGATGTCGCGCATGACCGGGGAGGCGCCCACCAGCGAGGCGAATCCCTC
>JBFYWS010000153.1:0-16924 GCA_041310935.1 Desulfobacteraceae bacterium
ACAACGTGGCGATCTCGGCGGAGCTGATCACCCCGATAGCGATGGAGAAGGAGCTGCGGTTTGCGATACGGGAAGGCGGCCGGACAGTGGGTGCCGGTGTGGTCGCCGACGTCATCGCGTAGCAAAGGAAAGAGTGAATCATGATCACGAACACGAAAATACGGATCCGACTCAAAGCCTACGATCACAAACTGCTGGACCAGTCCGCAACGGACATCGTGGACACGGCCTCCAAGACCGGGGCCAAGGTGGTTGGCCCGATCCCGTTGCCGACACGGATCAACAAGTACACCGTGCTGCGGTCGCCGCACGTGGACAAAAAGTCCCGGGAGCAGTTCGAAATGCGGACTCACAAGCGCCTGCTGGACATTCTCGAACCGACGCAGCAGACCGTGGACGCCCTGATGAAGCTGGATCTCTCCCCGGGGGTCGATGTCGAAATCAAACTCTAGTCCGGGCCAGCGGCGGAACGGGCAAGCAGGAAGGCGAGTTGCGAATATGAGCAAAGGACTAATGGGGAAAAAACTGGGGATGACGGGGCTTTTCGCCCCGGACGGCCGCTACGTTCCGGTGACCGTCATCGAGGCCGGCCCCTGCGTCGTGACCCAGATCAAGACCACGGCGACCGACGGATACAACGCCTTGCAGTTGGGGTTCAGTGAAGTCAAGGCCAAGCGCGTGACCAAGCCCCGCCAGGGGCACTTCCGGAAGAGCGGGGAGACGTTCTTCCGCCACGTGCAGGAGTTCCCGGTGGACAACCCGGAGGCCTACAGTCTCGGGCAGAAGATCACGCTCGAGATTTTTAGCGTAGGGGAACGGGTGGACGTCTGCGGGACCACCAAGGGGCGCGGCTTTTCCGGCGTCATGAAGAAGGAAGGCTTCAGCGGCGGCCCCAAGACCCACGGCAGCAAGTGCCACCGGATTCCCGGCTCGATCGGGACCAGCGCCTGGCCCTCCCGCGTGTTCAAGGGCAGGGGCATGCCGGGGCACTACGGGGTGGATCATCAGACCATGCAGAACATCGAGATCGTCGACATTCGGCCGGAGGAGAACATCCTCATGGTGAAGGGCGCCGTGCCGGGCCCCACGACCGGTCTGGTGGCCGTCAAGAAACAAAAGATCGTCAGGAAAAAATAGCGTGACGTTGCAACGGAAAATGGTGGAATTATGGCTGTCATAGATGTCCTCAATATCGAAGGCAAGCAGGTGGCGCAGGCCGACCTGCCGGACGCGGTGTTCAACGTTCCGGTCAAGTCCCATGTGCTGCATGAGGTCGTGACCATGCAGCTGGCCAACCGGCGCAATGCCCATCCCCAGGTGAAGCACCGCGGGGACGTCGCCGGCAGCACCCGCAAGCTCTACAAGCAGAAGGGCACCGGCCGGGCGCGGCGCGGCGACATCAAGTCGCCGTTGCTGAGAGGCGGCGGCGTTATTTTCGGGCCGGACGGCCGGACCTATGACTATCAGGTCCCGAAGAAGGTCCGCCGGCTCGCCCTCAAAATGGCCTTGAGCAGCAAGTTCCAGGAGAATGCGCTGATCGTGCTCGACGGTTTCGATCTGTCCGAGATCAAGACCCGGCGCTTCGTGAGCGTCTTGAAGGCCCTGAACCTCAAGAGTGCGCTCATCGTCACGGAGGCGAAGAACGACCACCTGGAGCGATCCTCGCGCAACGTGCCGAAGGTCAAGGTGCTGCGCAGCGAGGGGCTGAACGTCTACGACGTGCTCAAGTACGAGACCCTCGTGCTGCTGCAGCCGGCGATCACGGTTATCGAGGGGAGGCTGACCTCATGAAACACTACGATATCATCATCCGGCCCCTGATCACGGAAAAAACCAACATCCAGAAGGAGCTGAGCAACCAGGTCTCCTTCGAGGTGGACCGCCGGGCGAACCGCATCGAAATCCGGCGGGCCGTGGAGCAGGCGTTCAAGGTCCGGGTGGTCTCCGTGCACACCATGCAGATGCTGGGCAAGACAACCCAGCGCGGCCGTATTTCCGGCAAGCGCCGGGACTGGAAGAAGGCGATCGTGCGGCTGATGCCGGGCGAGCGCATCGAATTTTTTGAAGGGGCGTAAGATCCGAGGAGCAGACGATGGGAATTAAAAAAGTCAAGCCGACCTCTCCGGGGCGGCGCTTTCAGACCTACGACACGTTTGAAGAAATCACGAAGACAACGCCGGAGAAAAGCCTGCTGCAACCGTTGCGCAAGAGTGGCGGCCGCAACGTCTACGGTCGGGTGACGGCCTGGCAGCGCGGCGGGGGGCACAAGCGGCACTACCGGGTGATCGACTTCAAGCGCGATAAAATCGGCATTCCGGCCCGGGTGGCCTCCATCGAATACGATCCGAACCGGTCCGCCCGCATCGCCCTGCTGCACTACGTGGACGGTGAGAAGCGCTATATCCTGGCGCCCCAGGACCTCAAGGTGAACGACATGGTGGAGGCCGGGCCCGCCGCGGACATCAAGCCGGGCAACAGCCTGCCGTTGCGGAACATGCCGCTCGGAACCCAGGTGCACAATATCGAACTGCGGGCCGGCCAGGGCGGTCAGATCGTGCGCAGCGCCGGCGGCTACGCCCAGTTGATGGCCAAAGAGGGCAGCTACGCCCAGATCAAGCTGCCCTCCGGCGAGGTGCGCAAGGTGCTGCTCGACTGCCGCGCCACCGTCGGACAGGTGGGCAATCTGCAGCACGAGAAAGTCTCGTACGGCAAGGCCGGGCGCAAACGCTGGCTGGGCAAACGGCCCCACACGCGCGGGGTGGCTATGAATCCGGTCGACCACCCCATGGGCGGCGGCGAAGGCAAATCCTCCGGCGGCCGGCACCCCTGCAGCCCGTGGGGCATGCCGAGCAAGGGGTACAAGACGCGCAAGAAGAAACCGAGCGACCGGCTGATCGTGAAGCGGCGCAAGTAGCCCCACTGCCGGCCGACGCGGGAGTCACTTAACACCGTCACCGGTTTCCGTTGAAACCGACTCGTCTGGAGATGCTATGGCAAGGTCGTTGAAAAAAGGTCCGTTCATCGATGTGAAGCTTTTGAAGAAAGTGCAGGTTGCGCAGGAAACTCGCAACAGCCGAGTCATCAAGACCTGGTCCCGGCGCTCGATGATCGTGCCGGAGATGGTGGGGTTGACGCTGGCCGTTCACAACGGCCGCAAGTTCATCCCCGTGTTCGTCTCCGAGAACATGGTCGGACACAAGCTGGGTGAGTTTTCACCGACCCGAACCTTCCACGGCCACTCGGGCGACAAGAAGACCAAGGCCGCCTGATCCGGCCGCCCTGATGAACCCGGAAAGAAGAGGAACTATTCGCCATGCAGGCTAAAGCCGTTTCGAGATATGTGCGCGTGTCATCGCTCAAGGTGCTGAAGGTCTCCTCGGCGGTGAAGGGAAAGCCGGTGGGGGCCGCGCTGAGCATTCTGAAGTTCATGCCCCAGAAAGCGGCGAAGACGCTGGAGAAGGCCCTGCGCTCCGCTGTCGCGAACGCCGACCAGAAACCGGACGTGGATGTCGACCGGCTCGTCGTGCGCAATATCACGGCTGACGAAGGTCCGGTGTTGAAACGCTGGGGTACCAAGGCCCGCGGAAGAGGCACGCGTATCCTGAAACCGACCTGCCACATCACCGTGGTGTTGTCGGAAAAGTCTTCGGTTTAACAAAGAAGGAGGATTGAGCTTGGGCCAGAAAGTCAACCCGATCGGTTTGAGGCTGGGTATCATCAAGACGTGGGAGTCCCAGTGGTTCGGCGGCAAGAACTACGCCGATTACATCTTCGAGGATTACAAGCTGCGTAAGTTCGTCAAGCAGAAGCTCTACCACGCCGGTGTATCCCGCATCGAGGTTGAACGATCGGCCAAGCGCATTCGCCTGCGCATCTACACCGCCCGGCCGGGCATCGTCATCGGCAAGAAGGGGGCGGAAATCGCCCAACTCAAGAAAGAGGTCGAGCAGTTGACCGTCCGCGAGGTGCTGATCGACATCCAGGAGGTCCGCAAGCCCGAGATCGACGCCCAACTGGTGGCGGAAAACGTGGCCAATCAGCTCGAACGCCGGGTGGCCTTCCGGCGCGCCATGAAGCGCGCGGTGCAGTCGTCGCTGCGGTTCGGGGCGCTCGGCATCAAGGTGATCTGCGCCGGCCGTCTCGGCGGGGCGGAAATCGCCCGCACCGAGTGGTACCGTGAGGGGCGGGTGCCCCTGCACACCCTGCGGGCGGACATTGACTACGGCACCGCCGAGGCGCGCACGACCTACGGGCTCGTCGGGGTCAAGGTCATGATTTTCAAGGGAGAGATCCTGCGCAAGGATCCGCCCATCGCCGAGCCGAGTTAACGCACAGGAGAGACGAAGATGCTGAGTCCCAAGAAGGTCAAATTCCGCAAACAGATGAAAGGCCGCCGCCGGGGCATCGCGTGGCGCGGGAGCAGCCTGACGTTCGGCGAATACGGGCTGCAGGCGACCGGCAACGGTTGGGTCAACGCCAAGGAGATCGAGGCGGCCCGTATTGCGATGACCCGCTACGTCAAGCGCGGCGGCCGGGTATGGATCCGCGTCTTCCCGGACAAGCCGATCACCAAGAAGCCGGCGGAAGTTCGCATGGGCAAGGGCAAGGGCGCCCCCGAGGGCTGGGTGGCGGTGGTCCGGCCCGGCCGCATCCTCTATGAAATGCAGGGGGTCCCCCGGGAGCAGGCCATGGAAGCCTTCCGGCTGGCGGCGCACAAGCTTTCGATCAAGACGAAATTTATCGAGAGGAGCGAATCGTTATGAACGCGAGCGAGATTCGCGAGTTGACGGTCGATGAGATGCAGCGCAAGCTCTCCGACCTGAAGCAGGAGTTGTTCAACCTGCGGTTTCAGCATGAGATCGGCCAACTGGAAAACCCGCGCAAGATCAAGCAGACCAAACAGGACGTCGCCCGGTTGCAGACGGTCATTCGGGCGGCGGCTTTGAACTCTCAGAACGCCAAAGCATAAGTGGTGGACATGAAAGCACGCGAAATGAAACGGCAGGTCGTCGGCGTCGTCGTCAGCAACAAAATGGACAAAACGGTGGTCGTGGCGGTCGAGCGCACGGTCAAGCACGCGATGTACCACAAGTATATCAAGCGCCGGGCCACGTTTGCCGCCCACGACGAGCAAAACAGCTGTCAGATCGGGGACAAGGTTTTGATCACCGAATCCCGGCCGATCAGTCGGAGCAAGCACTGGCGCGTCAGCAAGATCGTTGAGAAGGCGGCGTAACGCACACAAGGAAACTGAGCCATGATACAGGTTGAAACACGGTTGAAGGCGGCTGACAATTCCGGGGCGAAGGTGCTCTACTGCATCAAGGTGCTCGGCGGCACGCGGCGACGGTATGCCACGGTGGGCGACATTATCGTGGTCTCGGTAAAGGAAGCCATCCCGAACGCCAAGGTGAAGAAGGGCGATGTGCTCAAGGCCGTGGTGGTGCGGACCAAGAAGGGGGTCCGGCGGTCGGACGGCTCTTACATCCGCTTCGACGAGAACTCGGCGGTTCTGATCAACCCGGCCAAGGAGCCCATCGGGACGCGCATCTTCGGGCCGGTGGCGCGCGAGCTTCGCACCAAGCGGTTCATGAAAATCATTTCCCTGGCACCCGAGGTGCTATAGGCGTGCCCGGGCGGTTCTCACCCGCCCGGTTGGAGAGGCGGCGAATGAAGTTTGAAAAGTGTACCATCAAAAAGAACGACAAGGTGAAGGTTCTCGCCGGTAAGGACAAGGGCAAGATCGGCAAGGTGCTCAAGGTGCTCCGGAAGAAGGACCGCATTTTGGTCGAAAAAGTGAACATCATGAAGCGCCACACCCGGCCGAATGCGCGCACGCGGCAGGGGGGCATTCTGGAAAGCGAGGCGCCGATACCCTGGGACAACGTCATGCTGATGTGCAACAAATGCATGGCGGCCACCCGGGTGGCGCACAAGACGCTCGAAGACGGCAAAAAGGTCCGGACTTGCGTCAAATGCGGCGAAGCCATCGAATCCTGATGGCGGCCGGCGGAGGAACTGCATGTCTCGAATGAAAGACTTATACGAAAAAGAAGTTGTGCCCAAGCTGATCGAGACCTTTAAGTACAAGAACGTCATGGAGGTCCCGAAGTTCAGCAAGGTCGTGCTCAATATGGGTTTGGGCGAAGCCATTCAAAACGTCAAGATCCTGGAAACCGCGGCCGAGGAACTGAAGGCCATCGCCGGACAGCAACCGGTGATCACGCGGGCCAAGAAGTCGATCGCGGCCTTCAAGCTGCGGGAAGGTATGCCCATCGGATGCATGGTGACGCTGCGCCAGGACCGGATGTTCGACTTCCTGCAGAAGCTTGTGAACGTGGCCCTGCCGCGCGTCCGGGACTTCCGGGGCGTTTCCGCAAAGGCCTTTGACGGCCGGGGAAACTACTCCCTCGGCATCAAAGAGCACATCATATTTCCCGAGATCGACTATGATAAAATCGATGCGATCAAGGGACTGAACGTCAGCATCGTGACCACCGCCCGAACCGACGAGGAAGGCAAGGAACTTCTCCGGCTGATGGGGATGCCGTTCCGCAACTAGGCACCGACGCCGGGGCCCGGCACAGGCCGCCGAGGCGGGCGGCCGGGCTTGGTCCGGCGGAGAGGCAGGATCGCAAGGAGGAAGATTTGGCAAAGAAGGCGCTCAGACTGAAAGCAAAGCAACCCCCCAAGTTCAAGGTCCGGACGTATAACCGGTGCCCGATCTGCGGTCGGCCCCGGGCCTTCCTGCGCAGATTCGGCCTGTGCCGAATCTGTTTTCGGAACATGGCCTCCCAGGGTAAACTGCCGGGGGTGATCAAGTCCAGCTGGTGAAAGGCAATCCCAACCGGGGCGGCGCGAAGCGATGGGCCCAAGCGCCGGACGGCGCAAACCCTACCCCGGTATTCGGTATACGATAGGAGAATCACATGGCAATCACCGACCCAGTAGCCGACATGTTGACCCGCATCCGCAATGGCGCCAAGGCCAAGTTCAGCAGCGTGGATGTACCGGGGTCCAAGTTGAAGGTGGAAGTGGCCCGCATCCTGAAAGATGAGGGGTTCGTCAAGAACTACAAGTTTCTCAAGGACGGGAAGCAGGGGGTCCTGCGCATCTATCTCAAATACGGCGTCGGGCAAGCCAGCGCCTTTAACCACATCAAGCGCATGAGCAAACCCGGTCGCCGGTCCTACACGAAGAGCAAGGACCTAAAGCCCGTCCTGAGCGGGATGGGGATCTCGATCCTGTCCACGTCCAAGGGACTGATGACCGACAAGCAGGCGCGCAAAGAGAATATCGGCGGCGAGCTCCTCTGCATCGTCAGCTGATCGGGGCCCTTTGGGGGCATCCCACCGAGTGAGGGAGTAATTTATGTCGCGAGTAGGCAAGAAACCAATTCCGATCCCGGCCAATACCAAGATCGTCTATAAGGATCGGTCGCTCGTCATCGAAGGCAAGAACGGCAAGCTGAGCCGGACCCTCCACCCCGACGTCGACTTGAAGATCGACCAGGGTGTCGTCACGGTTCAGCTGGCCCTGGAGACGAAAAACAACCGCGCCCTGCAGGGGCTCACCCGCAGCCTTGTCGCCAACATGCTGGTCGGCGTCTCGCAGGGGTTCGAGCGGGTCCTGGAAATTAACGGGATTGGCTACCGGGCCGAGTTGAAGGGCAAGATCCTGGTGTTTCAGCTGGGCTTCTCCGCCCCCAAGGAGTTCGAACTGCCGGCGGGGATCAGCGCGGCCATCGAAAAGAACACAACCGTCAAGCTCTTCGGCATCGACAAAGAGGAGCTCGGCCAAACCGCCGCCGCCATCCGCCGGCTGCGGCCGCCGGAGCCCTACAAGGGCAAGGGCATCAAGTACGCCGAGGAACGGATTCAGAAGAAGGCCGGCAAGACCGGAACGAAGTAACCGAACAGAAACGGGGGCGTTAGATCAACCATGGGCGTGAAAACAAAATTAGATCAACGGGCGCGGCGCAAGCGTCGGATCCGAAAGCGGGTGACGGGCACCCAGCAGCGGCCGCGGCTCACTGTCTTTCGCAGCGCGCGGCACATTTATGCTCAGATCATCGACGACACCCAGGGTCAAACGCTGGTGTCCGCCTGCAGCCTGGATCAGTCCGTGACGGCCGTCGCGGCCGACACGAAAAAGGTGGACCGTGCGACGCTGGTCGGCAAACTGGTGGCCGAGCGGGCAAAGGCCAAGGGCATCGACAAGGTGGTCTTCGACCGCAACGGGTTTTTGTACCACGGCCGCGTGAAGGCGGTTTCCGAGGGCGCCCGGGAAGCCGGGCTGCAGTTCTAACCGTCTGGTGGATTGCTCCGGGCGTTCCGGTTGACCCATCCAGGTGAAGGAGGCAGGCTCTTGTTTAAGAAGAATAAAGACGAACTTCAACTCATCGATAAGGTCGTCCACATCAACCGTGTCGCCAAAGTGGTCAAGGGTGGCCGCCGTTTCGGGTTTAGCGCGATCGTTGTCGTCGGCGACGGCAAGGGATCGGTCGGGTATGGGCTTGGGAAAGCCCATGAAGTCCCGGAGGCCATCCGCAAGGGCATGGAACAGGCCAAGAAGAATATGGTCACCGTGGCGTTGATCAAGGGCACCATCCCCTTCGAGGTGATGGGCCGGTTCGGCGCCGGTAAGGTGATGTTGCGGCCGGCCGCCCAGGGCACCGGCCTGATTGCCGGCGGTGCCGTGCGCGCCGTGCTGGAAGCCGTGGGTGTGCAGAACATCCTCACCAAATGCATCGGGTCCCACAACCCCCACAACCTGGTTCGGGCCACCGTTCAGGGGCTGCAGCAGCTGGAAAGCCGCGAGCAGGTGGCGGCACGGCGGGGCATGAGCGCCGATCAGCTGGCATGATGCCCCGGCGGAGCGTCTAACGTCTAAGAGGACGGAAGTGATGGCAGGAATGTTGAAAGTGACCTTAGTCAGAAGCATGATCGGGCGGCCGGAAAAGCACCGCCAGGTGTTGCGGGGCATGGGGCTGACCCGGATCAACAAGACGGTCGAACTCGAAGATACGCCCGCCATCCGGGGGATGATCCACAAAGTGTCCCACCTGGTGAAGGCTGAGGAGAAGAAGGCATGAAGCTGCACGAACTGAAACCGGCGAAGAACTCCCGCAAGGGCGAGAAGCGTGTGGGGCGCGGGGTCGGATCGGGTTGGGGCAAAACCGCCGGGCGGGGCAACAAGGGCCACAAGGCGCGCTCCGGCGGCCAGACCCACCCGGGGTTCGAAGGCGGGCAGATGCCCTTGCAGCGGCGCGTGCCGAAGCGGGGCTTCACCAATATCTTCCGCAAGCGGTTTGCCATTGTCAACATCCGCGACCTGTCCCGGTTCGAGAGCGGCAGTGTCGTGGACCGTGCGGCCCTCGTTCAGGCGGGCCTGGTCAAGGGTGCATGGGACGGGGTCAAGCTGCTCGGAAACGGCGACATCGGGTATCCCCTGAGCGTGAAGGTCGAGCTCGTCAGCCGGTCGGCCAAGGAAAAAATTGAAGCGGCGGGCGGGAAGATCGAGGTCGACGCATGATCGCCGGGTTTGCCAACATCTTCCGGATCCCCGAGCTGAAGCGCCGGATCCTCTTCACCCTGGGGCTGCTGATCGTCTACCGGATCGGGGTGCAGGTCCCGGTGCCGGGGGTGGACAGCGGCGCGCTGGCCTCCATTTTCGCCGCCGCCAAGGGCACGCTGCTCGGCCTGGTCGACATGTTCTCGGGCGGAGCCCTGGAACGGCTGTCGGTGTTCGCGCTGGGGATCATGCCCTACATCAGCTCATCGATCATCCTGCAGCTGCTGACCTCGGTGGTCCCGCACCTGGAGCAGCTGAAGAAGGAGGGCGAGCAGGGGCGCAAGAAGATCACCCAATACACCCGCTACGGCACGGTCGTGCTGAGCATCATCCAGGGCTTCGGCATCGCCGTGGGCCTGGAGACCATGACCGCGCCCGGCGGGGCGGCGGTCGTGCTCCTCCCCGGCTGGAGCTTCCGCCTGTTGACCGTTATCACCCTGACCGCCGGGACGGCCTTCATCATGTGGCTGGGGGAGCAGATCACCGAGCGGGGGATCGGCAACGGCATCTCGCTCATCATCTTCTCCGGGATCGTCTGCCGGATGCCGGTCGCCATCGGCCAGACCTTCCAGCTGCTGTCGACGGGTGAAATCGGCATCTTCCTGGTGATCACCCTGCTGGTGCTCATGGTGGCGGTGGTGGGGGTCATCATCTTCGTGGAACAGGGGCAGCGCCGGATACCGGTCCAGTACGCCAAGCGCGTGGTGGGCCGGCGCATGTACGGCGGGCAGAGCACCCATTTGCCGCTCAAGATCAACAGCTCCGGGGTGATTCCGCCGATCTTCGCATCGTCGATCATCATGTTCCCGGCCACCATCGCGAGCTTTATTAATATTCCCTGGGTGCAGACCATCTCCGACGCCATACGGCCGGGTCAGTGGTTCTACGAGCTGCTTTTCGTGGGGTTTATCTTTTTCTTCTGCTATTTCTACACCGCCGTGACCTTCAACCCCACGGATGTGGCGGACAACATGAAAAAGGCCGGCGGGTTCATACCGGGGATCCGCCCCGGCCGGCGCACGGCCGAGTACATCGACAAGGTGCTGAGCCGGATCACCCTGGGGGGTGCCTGTTACGTGTCGGCCATCTGCGTGTTGCCGTCCATACTGATCAGTCATTTCAACGTGCCGTTCTACTTCGGCGGCACGGCCCTGCTGATCGTGGTGGGGGTGGCGATCGACACGATCTCTCAGATCGAGAGTCACATGCTCACTCGGCACTACGAGGGATTTCTCAAGGGCGGCGCCGGACGGGTACGGGGCCGCTCGTAACGCAGGCGGCTCCGCAGTCGGGGGCAGGCCCCACAAGCGCGGGGCGGGAGCGATTGGATGGCGAAAGAGGAAGCGATACGGGTCGAAGGGGTGGTCCTTGAGACCTTGCCCAATGCGATGTTCAGGGTCGAACTCGAAAACAAGCACCCGGTGCTGGCTCACATCTCCGGCAAGATGCGCATGCATTTCATCAAAATTCTGCCGGGCGACAAGGTCACCCTGGAGCTGTCACCTTACGACCTGAGCCGGGGCAGAATCGTTTACCGGTCCAAATAACGACGACGCGACAGCCGTAAGGGAGAGAATCCACATGAAAGTCAGGGCCTCTGTGAAGAAGATATGCCCCAAATGCAAAATCGTGCGGCGCAAGGGCGTCGTGCGCGTGGTGTGCGAAAACAAGCGGCATAAACAGCGACAAGGATAAGGAGGGTCTCAACCTTGGCACGTATAGCGGGCGTCGATTTGCCCAGAAACAAGCGGATTGAGATCGGGTTGACGTACATCTACGGGATCGGCAGATCCGCTTCCCGGAAGATCCTCGACCAGCTGAACATTGACCCGAACATGAAAAGCGACGATCTGACGGAAGGCCAGGTCAACGGCATCCGCAAGGTCATTGACAGCGACCACACGGTGGAGGGCGAACTGCGCACCGAGATCTCCATGAGCATCAAGCGCCTGATGGACCTCGGCTGCTACCGCGGCCTGCGTCACCGCAAGGGTCTGCCCGTGCGGGGCCAGCGCACGCATACGAACTCCCGCACGCGGAAAGGTCCGCGGCGGTCCACCGTCAAAAAGAAGGTGCTCACCAAAAAATAGCGGATTTCACGATCTCGTCCTGAAAATCACTTCCGCAACCAGACAGGTAAACAACCTATGGCAACCAAGTCTACCCAGGTCAAGAAAAAGGTTCACCGGAACGTCGCCAGCGGCGTCGTTCACATTCAGTCGACATTCAACAACACCATCGTGACCATCACCGATAGCATCGGCAACACGGTGGCCTGGTCCAGCGCCGGGGTGCTTGGCTTCAAGGGCTCGCGCAAGAGCACTCCCTTCGCCGCCCAAGTCGCTGCGGAAGATGCCGCCAAAAAAGCCATCGCGGCGGGCATGAAAAGCGTCGTGGTGTTCATCAAGGGCCCCGGACCCGGCCGGGAGTCCGCCCTGCGCGCCTTGCAGAACACCGGCTTCAACGTCACCTCCATCAAAGACGTCACCCCCATTCCTCACAACGGCTGCCGGCCGCCCAAGCGCCGGCGCGTGTAAGGTGTGCAAGGACGTATTCCTTATTTATGTAATCGTTTCAAAGGGAGGGTATTTTGGCTAAGTATTCCGGTTCCGACTGTCGGATTTGCCGACGCGAAAATGTCAAGCTGTTTCTCAAGGGAGACCGGTGCTACTCCGGTAAATGCGCCTTCGACCGGCGGTCCTACCCCCCCGGCCAGCACGGGGAGCGCCGCGGCCGCAAGATGTCCGACTACGGCATCCAGCTGCGGGAGAAGCAGAAGATCAAGCGGATCTACGGCCTTTCCGAAAAACAGTTCCATCTCTTTTTCGAGCGGGCCGAGCGCCACAAGGGCATCACCGGCACCAACCTGCTGGTGGCGCTGGAATGCCGGCTCGACAACATCGTTTTTCGCCTGGGGTTTGCCAGCTCACGCACGCAGGCCCGGCAGATGGTTCAGCACAGCCATTTTCTCGTCAACGGCCGGAAAGTGAACATCCCTTCCTACCGGGTCAAAATCGGGGACGCGGTCGAAGTGCGCGAGCGCAGCCGTAAGATTCAGCTCATCCAGAACTCGCTCGACGCCGTGGTGCGACGGGGAGTCCCCCAGTGGCTGGACCTTGCCAAGGACAATCTCAAAGGTGTCGTCAAGAGCCTGCCCGTGCGCGAAGACCTGACCATGCCGATGCAGGAACAGCTCGTCGTCGAGTTGTATTCGAAGTAACCGGGAGAAGACGCACCCTTTTTCTGCACCCCGAGGAAACGAGGAGATCACACCATGCCGTCTGATGCATTGATGTACATGAACTGGCAGAAGATAATCAGGCCCGACAAAATCCAGGTCAACAGCAACCCGACCTACGGAAAGTTTGTCTGCGAGCCGCTGGAGCGCGGGTTCGGGATCACCATAGGCAACGCGCTGCGACGGGTCATCCTCTCATCCCTGCACGGAGCGGCCATCACGTCGGTGAAGTTCGAGGGGGTCAAGCACGAGTTCAGCGTGATTCCGGGGGTGCTCGAGGACGTCTCCGAAATCCTGCTCAATCTGAAGGAAGTGCGGCTCAAGGTCGATGATCCCAAAGTCAGGACCGTGCGCATCGAGGCATCCGACGCGGGCGAGGTGACCGCCGGCCACATCGTTTGCGACGACGGCCGGTGCGCGGTCCTCAACCCGAAGCAGCACATCGCCACTCTATCCGAAAAGGCCCGTCTCCAGATGACGATGACGGTCCGGGCCGGGAAGGGGTATTCGCTCGCGGAGGCCAACAAGGACGAGACCGCGCCGGTCGGCACGATACCGATCGATGCCGTCTACGCCCCGATCAAGCGGGTCAACTACGTCGTGGGCAACGCCCGCGTGGGGCAGCGCACGGACTACGACAAGCTCACCATGGAAGTCTGGACGGACGGCAGCATCCTGCCGGAAGATGCGATCGCCTACGCCGCCAAGATCCTGAAAGAGCAGATGAGCATCTTCATCAATTTCGACGAGGGCCGCGAGCCGGAGCCCGATCGCAAACTCGATGCCCGGGATAAACCCACGTTCAACGAGAACCTCCTGCGCAGCGTGGACGAACTCGAGCTGTCGGTCCGAAGCGCCAACTGCCTTAAGAACGCGGACATCCACAAGATCTGGCAACTGGTGAGCAAATCGGAATCCGAGATGCTGAAGACCAAGAATTTCGGGCGCAAATCCTTGAACGAGATCAAGGAGGTGCTGTCGGAAATGGGCCTTTCGCTGGGCATGAAGATGGACGGGTTCGTGGCACCGCAGGAAGACAGTGAGGAAGGAGCGTAATCGGTTTTATGAGACATCGCAAGGCTGGACTTAAACTGAGTCGCACATCGAGTCATCTGAACGCCATGTTCCGCAACCTGGTGACCTCGTTGTTCAAGCATGATCGCATTCGGACCACCGACACCAAGGCCAAGGAGCTGCGGCGCTGGGCGGACCACATCGTCACCCTGGCCAAGCGCGGCGACCTGCATGCGCGGCGCCAGGCGCTGGCCATCGTCCAGGAGTCGGCGGTGGTTCACAAGGTCTTTGAAAAGGCGGCCGAGCGTTACGGGAGCACCGCCGGCGGGTACACGCGCCTGGTCAAGCTCGGGCCTCGGCCCGGCGATGCCGCCGACATGACCCTTGTGGAGCTCATCGGGTCGGAAGCGGAAGCCAAGACAAAGAAAAAGGCCAAGAAGAAGGCGACGGCCAAGGACGCCCCCGCGAAGAAGAAGGCCGCATCGGGCAGCGCATCCAAGGCGAAGGCCACCGAGGAGACCGCCGCGGAGGCGAAACCCAAACGGGCGCCGCGCAAAAAAGCCGCTCCGGCAGCGGCCCCGGCTGAAACGCCGGAGCCTGAAAAAGGCGCGGCTGACAAACCCGAGTAAATGGTGCAGTGACACACAAGCCCCGGCATCCATGTGCCGGGGCTTTTTTATTCAGTTGAGCGGATGTCGACATCCAAGCTGATCCCTCTTTCCGACGCCATCGGGCGGTTTGTCCCGGACGGAAGCTCCGTGGCGGCCGGTCTCGGCCTGGAGGGGTCGATCCCTTTTGCCGCCGGTCACGAGATCATGCGGCAGCGCAAGCGCGGGCTTGCCCTCATCGGCCCGATTTCCGACATGCTCTTCGACCAGATGATCGGCGCCGGCTGCGTGCAGCGGGTGCAGGCCGCCTGGGTGGGCAATGTGATCACCGGCTCCGGCTACAATTTCCGCCGGGCGGTGGAATCGGGCGCCCTGCGCGTCGAGGACCACTCCAACCTGACCATCGCCATGGCCCTCAAGGCCGCCGCCATGGGCGTCTCCTTCATGCCCGTGCGCACCGCCCTGGGCAGCGACCTCATCGTTGCCCATCCCGGGCTCACGCCGATCGCCTGCCCCTTCACCGGCGGCCCCCTGGCCGCGGTGGCGGCCATCGCCCCGGATGTCACCCTCATCCACGTCCAGCGTGCCGACGCGTCCGGCAGTGCCCATGCCTGGGGCAACCTCGGCGTCATGCGCGATGCCTGCCTGGCCGCCCGGCACGTGGTCATCACCGCGGAGGAGATTGTCCCCGCCGCGGTCATTACCAGCGACCCCAACCGGGTGATCATCCCCGCCTTCCGGGTCAGCGCCGTGTGCCATGTCCCCTGGGGTGCCCACCCCTCGCCGGTGCCCGGCTTCTACAACCGCGACCATCAAGCCTTTATCGACTACCGCGTCGGCAGTAAAACCCCTGAGGCCTTCGCCCGCTGGCAGGAGCGCTGGGTGGACACTCCGAAATCGCGTGAGGATTATCTGAAGCTTTTAGGTGTTGAACGCATGTCTGAACTTGCATTGCGGAACCACCTTTTTTCCGCGCCGGCGGATTATGGATACTAATGATCGAATACACTCCTTCCCACCTCATGGTCGCCGCGGCGGCCCGTGAAATCGCGGACGGCGAGATCGTATTCGTCGGCATGCGGCTGCCGCTGCTGGGCTTTTTCCTGGCCAAGAGCACGCACGCCCCCCATGCCGTGGGGGTCTACGAGCTGGGAGTGGTCCGCGATGAGATGGCGCCCGCGCCCATCCTGACCATGGGCGACCTGCCCAATCTCCATCGGGCGCTGTGGCTGGCCGACACGGCCGACATGATGGGGCTGCTCCAGGGCGGCTCGGTGGACGTGAGCTTCATCGGCGGGGCCCAGGTAGACCGCTTCGGCAACCTCAACACCAGCTACATCGGCGGTGTCGAGAAGGTCCAGACCCGCCTGCCGGGAAGCGGCGGCGCCTGCGATCTCGCCAGCCTCGCGCGACGCCACATCATCATCATGGCGCACGAACGCCGCCGGTTCCTGCCCCGCGTGGACTACATTACATCGCCCGGGTACGGAGACGGTCCCGGGTGGCGCGAACGGGTGGGGCTCCCCCGCGGCGGCCCGTCCGCCATCATTACCACCCTGGGCGTATTCCGTTTCGACCCCGGGACGTGCGAGACGGTGCTATCCTCTCTGCACCCCGGTGTTACCGTGGAAGAGGTTCAGGCGCATACCGGCTGGCCGCTCACGGTCGCTCCGGACTTGGTGCGAACCCCACCACCCACCGCCCGGGAACTCGCCATGATCGCCCGGTTCGACCCCGACGGCTACTGGACCCGGACAAACGAATAGCCCCACGCGGTCTTGGTTGAGAAACAGATAAAACGCCGTTTTTTCCCTTGACAAAAATTGGTTTAGCTGTTTTATAGCTACAGAACATACTTTGACAAATGAACGTAGTTTATTAACTATGGAAGAAAAAGGAGACAGGGATGAAAGTGAACAAAGCGTTGCTTTTGACTTTGGCTGGTCTTGTTCTTCTCACCTTGCTCGCCGGGCCGGTTCTGGCTCAACAAAAGGCATCGCCGATGGATGCCTGGAAGCCGGCATTCGATCCGGCCGGCGCCAAGTACAAAGTGGTCGTATCCAACGTATCCTCGCCGGCCATCAAAGGGGTCTTCGCCGGGTTTGCCATTCGCGACGAGCTCTGGAAGCGCACCAACGGCCAGATGTACTTCGACTACAAACCCTTCTCCATGCTGGGCGGCGAGGTGGAGGTGCTCAATCAGCTGAAGATGGGTGCCATTCAGGGCATGGCGGTCAGTTCGGTCGCCGCCACCAACCTCGGCCCCCGTTTCGGCGTGGTCAATCTGCCCTATCTGATCGACTCGTTCGAGAAACTGGACAAGTTCGTCGCCAACAAGAAGATGTTCGATCATTTCATGAATGCCATGGAACACCAGGGAATCATGGGCGTGGACATCACCGGCTACGGCAATTACGGCTGGGCCTCCAAGACCCCGGTCAAGAGTCTGGAGGACGCCAAGAAGGTCAAGTTCCGCATCGCCGAGGCCGAG
>JBFYWS010000163.1:0-7847 GCA_041310935.1 Desulfobacteraceae bacterium
ATGATCACGGCCGGCGTGATGGGCCTCATCCGGAAGTTCCGCTACATCCTGGTCACCCCCGCCCTGCTCGACCTGCTCGGGCCGGAGGAGATCGACGCGGTCATCGCCCACGAGATCGGCCACATCAAGAAAAAGCACCTGGTCTTTTACCTGCTTTTCTTCGCCGGCTACCTGCTCGTCTCGTACGTGGCCTTCGATCTGATCCTCTACACCATGCTGTTCGTCGAACCGATCTGGTGGCTGATCCACCACAGCGGTCTGAACCAGTCCACGATGGCCTCCAGCGTTTTCAGCGTGCTGATGATCGGCGTCTTCCTGGTCTACTTCCGCTATGTCTTCGGTTATTTCATGCGCAACTTCGAGCGCCAGGCGGACACGTATGTCTACACGCTTTTCAACAGCGGGGTGCCGCTCATCACCACACTTCAAAAAATCGCCTTCACCAGCGGCCACTCCTACGACCGCCCCAACTGGCATCACTTCAGCGTCCGCGAGCGCATCGATTACCTGAGGAAATGCGAGGAAAACCCGGACTGGATCCGACGGCAGGACGGAAAAATACGGCGCAGTGTGGCCGTCTACGCGGCCGCCCTGGTTTGCATGGGAGCGCTCGGCTATCAACTGAACATGGGGGCGGTGGGCTCCAAGCTGAGCAGCCACCTGCTCGAAAAGATCATCGTGAGGCAGATCGAGCGCACGCCCCAGAACCCGGCCCTCTACAGCCTGCAGGGGGATTTCAATCTAAGCCGCATGCGCTACGCCGAGGCGAAACAGGCCTACGAGAAGGCGCTCGCCCTCAAGCCGGATTCCCCCGCAACGCTCAACAACCTGGCCTGGCTGCTCGCCACCTGCGACGACGAACGCCTGCGCGACCCGCCGCAGGCACTGGAGTTGGCCCGGCGGGCAGCGCGCCTGGAGCCGTCAGCCTACATCCTGGACACGCTGGCACAGAGCTACTACTCCAACGGGATGTATCGCGAGGCGGTCCAGGCGGAAAAGAGGGCGCTGGAGCTGGTTAAGGGCGACCGATCCCTGTACGAGCGCCAGTTGCAAAAGTTCGAGGAAGCTCTCAACAGGCCGTAGAAAAACGGCGCCTCGGCCCGTGATCCTGCGTTGCGCGGCTGTTACGACTCAGCTGAGTAGTCCGGGTTAAGGCCTGGGCGGGGTACCGGATTGCAGCTGCCTATAGCTGAGATAGAGTTTCCGGGCGCCGCCCGCGACCAGGAACACCGCCACGAAATACATGCAGAAATAGATGAAGGGGATGACCGCAGCGAAATAGTCGATCTGCTTGATCTGCGGCATGACCTGGGGGATGCGGAAAAACAGGCCGACACCGGCCAGCAGCAGCAGCACCCCCCAGACGAGCTGGAGCCTGGGTCTGAGGTCGTCGTCCATGTGAGAAAACGGTTACCCTTTCAGACCTGCCGTGAACACCGGCTTGCGCTTTTCCAGGAAGGCCGCGGTCCCCTCCTTGGCGTCCGGGCTGGCGAGAGCGATGGCAAAGGCATCGACTTCGATGTGGCATCCCGAAACCAGGTCCACGTTCAGCCCTTGGTTGATCGCCTGCTTGACGGCCCGCAGGGCCACCCTGCCCTTGCCGGCGATCTCTTGCGCGGTCTTGAGCACCTCTTCCATCAGGGAGGCGGCCGGCACGACCTTGTTCACCAGCCCGACCTGGTCGGCCTCGGCCGCGTCGAGCATTTTGCCGGTAAAGATCAGTTCCTTGGCCCGATTGGCCCCGATCAAACGCGGCAGCCGCTGGGTCCCGCCGAAGCCCGGCATCAGTCCGAGATTGATCTCCGGCAGTCCGAACTTGGCCGTGTCCGCGGCGTAGATGAAATCGCAGGCCAGGGCGATTTCGCTTCCCCCTCCTAGCGCAAAGCCATTCACCGCGGCAATCACCGCAATCGGCAGCTCCTGCAGCTTGGCGATGACGGTGTGGCCCGCTTTGGAGAAGTGCTTGGCCTGCAGCGTGCTGAAGGTTGCCAGCTCGCCGATGTCCGCACCGGCGACAAACGCTTTCTCGCCGGCCCCCGTGAGGATCAGCACCCGGATGCTTTCATCGGCGGCGACATCGTCGAGCGCCTTGGAAAGCTCGGCCAGAAGCGCCTGATTCAAGGCGTTCAGCGCCTTGGGCCGGTTGAATGTAATGGTGGCGATACCCGCGTCGACCTGAAAGATGATGTTTTCAAATGCCATGACTTCCTCCCCACGATCCAAGATTGACGACTTTGTAGAACATCGTTGAAGGGCGCGTTGCGCCACCCGTTGTGGACCCGATCGCTCTTCAGCCTGGAGACCCGCGGGGCGGCTCGCTGAAGGCCGTCGGGCTGAGCTGCTGTATGTAGGTACGGATCCCCTTGACGATGGAGTCGGCCAGGTTATCCTGGTAGGACGGGTTGGTCAGCCGCTGGCACTCTTCGCGGTTGCTGATGAAGGCCGTCTCCACCAGGATCGAGGGCATGCGCGCCCCGAGCAGAACATAGAACGGCGCCTGTTTGACGCCCTTGTCCTTGATCCGGTCGTACCCTTTGAGGTTGAGGTTCTTGACGAGCGCTGCCTGCACGAAGGCTGCCAGCCGGCTCGACTCATTGATCTTGGCGTTCTTGAGCAGGTCGTTCAGGATCGAGTGCAGGTCGCTGATATTCTTGGTGGAGGTGGCGTTCTCCATGGCGGCGACCCGGATCGACTCGTCGTCGGTCGCCAGGTTCAGGAAATAGGTCTCGGTGCCGTACGCGCGGGGGTCGCGCGAGGCGTTGGTGTGGATGGAGACAAACAGGTCGCCGTTGCGGGTATTGGCGAAGGCCGTGCGTTCTTCGAGTGTGAGGTAGCGGTCGTCGCTGCGGGTCAGCACCACCTCCAGGCCGAGCTCCTCGCGCAGTTTGCGGGCCACGCGTTTGGCGATTTCCAGCACCACGTCCTTCTCGTGCACGCCCGGGAAGAAGCCCGGCGCACCGAAGTCCTTGCCCCCGTGCCCCGGATCGATGACCACGCGCCGCACCCCGAGCGCCAACTGCTTGGCGAGGGCACCGCGCGGCATCTTGCGGGTCTTGTCGATGAACGCATCGGGCGGCTCCGCCGGTCCCGCCGGCGGGCCGGCAGACGCCTTGGCCACCCCATTGCCGCCCCACACGTCGATGACGATGCGGAAAGGGTCCCTCAGCGAGAACACTTTGTAGGTGTCGAAGGACTTGATGTCCATCACCACACGCACCGAGTCGAGCGTGTTCCGGGCGGCGCGCGCGTAACTGAGGAGATCGTCGTTGATGGGGATGTTCTTCTGCGTGCCCTCCCCCATGGTGGCATTGCTCAGGTCCACGTAGAGCCGCGGAGGCTTGTCGATGGAGGGGTCTTTTTTCAACATGCGGTGTACGAAGTCCGTTTCGCGGTCCAGGTAGACCACGACGCGGGTGTAGTTGGGGTTGGACCAGTGGCGCAGGTCCTCGACGACCGCCAGCCCCTCCTCCCCGGGCGCCGGCACCCGGCGGGGTTCGACCGGGCTCTCCGGCTCGGCCTCCGGCGGCGGCTCGCGCTCGGGAGGCGCTATCGGCGGCGCCGCGCGCCGCCGCGCGACGACAGCAGATTCGACCCGGCTCGGCGCCATGCCCTGGAGCTCCCGGCCGGCCTTGGCGGCATACGGGCTCTGGGGATACTCTTTGACGATCTTTTCGAAATTCTCCCGCGCCGCTCGCAGGTCGGAGTCGAACTTCAGCCCCTTGTGGAGATCCTGGTAGAGAACACCCTCCAGGAAGAGACTCGCGGCGGCAAGCTCCCCGGCCGGCTCCTCGAGATAGACGCTGTGGAAACGCCCGATGCAGAGCATCCATTCCCGGCGCGTGCTCTCGGTGGGCTGGCCGGAGCGCAGTTTCCGAAAGCACTCCTCGCCTTTCCGATAGGTCTGCGCAGCGCCAGCACTCGTGGACGATAGCGCGGATGCCTTGCCGGGGTCCTCTTTCTTATCCGCCTCCTTGCCCTTGGCAACCGGCGCCGTCTTGCCGACGGGCTCCTTGGTCAGCTTTTCGTTCTTGAGAGGGCCGGGTGCGCTCAGCTTCTGCAACTCGGCGACAACCCGTTCGCGGTAGCCGCTGTCCGGAAATTTTTTCTGGAGCTGTTCGAACTGATCGATGGCGGCTTTCTTGTCGGACTCGCTGCCGGACTGCCGCGCGAGATCCATGTAAAGCATCCCGCTGTTGTAAAGGCTGGGAGGCGCCCAGGGGCCTTTGGGCTCCTTGCGATAGACCGCTTGAAATTTTTCGATGCACGCGCCCCAGGCGGACGGGTTCTTAACGGCTTTGGGGTTTTTGCGCAACGCTCGGGCGCAGCTTTCGGCCTCGAAAAAAGAATCGCTCACGCCGGCAGCCTGGATGCAGTCACCCAGCGGCCAGAGGCAGAGACAGACGATGAAGAGGAAAATGATAACGAGGGCTCGTGGCATTATCAGATGCGCCCGGAGGTTATATATCTGCAATGGTAACTGCTCAGGTGTTGAGGCTGAAGCCTGAAGGGCAATAATGATCGTGCCTGGTTTGTCCCTAAAAGCCTTCAGCCTTCAGCCTTCGGTCTATCTACCCGAGTGGTATCTCTGCGATCACTGTACCCCAAATTTCTCATAATTTCCAGCACGATCGGCAATTCGGTGCAGGGCGTGGGATCCGGGTCAGTCTTCGCGCCCCCCGGCCAGCTCCTGCAGCAGGTGCACAAGGTTCATGGCCTCGAGGGGCGTCAGTTTGTCGAGATCGACCGCACGCAGCCGCGCAAGCACCTGGGTCTCCGACGTCCGGAACAGGTCGAGCTGCACCGGCCCCGGCGAGACACCCCGGCCGGCTGCCACCGTTACCGGGGCGCCGTGCTCCCCGCTTTCGATGCCGTAGAGGATCTTCTTGGCGCGGCGGATGACCGTGGGCGGAATGCCGGCCAGACGCGCGACCTGGATGCCGTAGCTGCGGTTGGTTCCGCCCGGCACGAGTTTCCTCAGGAAGATGATCTCGTCGTTCCACTCCTTCACCGCGATGTTGAAATTCTGGACCCGCGGCTTCTGATCGGCGAGATCGGTGAGTTCGTGGTAGTGTGTGGCAAAGAGCGTCTTGACCCCCTTCTGGTTCACGTCGTGCAGGTGTTCGGCCACCGCCCAGGCGATGCTCAGGCCGTCGAAGGTGCTGGTGCCCCGCCCGATTTCGTCGAGGATCACGAGGCTCTTTTCGGTGGCGTTGTTTAGGATGTTGGCGGTCTCCTGCATCTCGACCATGAACGTGCTCTGGCCCTGGGAGAGGTTGTCCAGTGCGCCGACGCGGGTAAAGATTCGGTCGACCACACCGATGGCGGCCTTGCGGGCCGGGACGAAGCTGCCCATCTGGGCCATGATCACCAGCAGCGCCACCTGGCGCAGGACGGTCGATTTTCCGGCCATGTTCGGGCCGGTGATGACCAGCACCTGGTTTTCGGTGTCGTCCATGACGATGCTGTTGGGCACGAAGCGCTCGCCGCTGATCATTTTTTCGACGACCGGGTGCCGGCCCTCCTCGATATGGATGCGCCCGTCGGCGAGGATTTCTGGCCGGCAGTAATTGTTCTGATCGGCGACCTCCGCCAGGCTCAGCAGGCAGTCCAGCTGCGCCAGGAAGCGGGCCACGGCCTGGATCTTCGGGTGGTGACACGCCGCCTCCGCACACACCTCCTGGAACAGCCGGTGTTCCAGGGCGGCGCGCTGCTCCTCGGCCCCCAGCACCCGGGATTCGAACGTCTTGAGCTCGTCGGTGATGTAGCGTTCCGCGTTCACCAGGGTCTGCTTGCGCACGTAGTGGCCGGGCACCGAGGCGGCCCGTGCTTTCGGCACCTCGATGTAGTAGCCGAACACCCTGTTGTAGCTCACCCGCAGGGTGTTGATCCCGGTGAGCTCCCTCTCCGTCCGCTCGAGCTGCGCCAGGTACCCCTTGGCGTCGCGGCTGATGCGCACGAGCTCGTCGAGTTCGGCGTTGAAGCCCGGCTTGATGAGGTGGCCCTCGTTCACCGTCGGCGGCGCATCCTCGCGCATGGAGCGCTCGATCAGCCCGGCCAGGCCGCTCAGGTCATCGACGGTTTCCGTCGGCCGGAAGAGCTCCGCGGACAATTCCGTAAGCCTTTCCCAAATCACCGGAAGCATCATGAGCGACTGCTTCAGCGCCACCAGGTCGCGGGCGTTGGCCTGCTTCATGACGGTCTTGCTGCCGACGCGCTCGATGTCGTGAACCGCCTTCAACTGCTCGCGCAGATCCCGGCGCACGAGCACCTTGTCCTTGCCTTCGGCCACGGCGGCCAGGCGGTGCTCGACCGCCTCGCACTCCCTGAGCGGGCTGCGCAGCCAGCCCTGGAAAAGCCGTGCGCCCATGGCGGTGCGGGTCTGGTCGAGCACGGCGAGCAGTGTCCCCCGGCGGGAGCCGGTGCGGATGTTGCGGGTCAGCTCCAGGTTGAGCCGGCTGATCTCGTCCACCACCAGGCAGTTCGTGAGCGAGTAGCTTTCGAGCCGGGTGATGTGGGCGGTCTTCTGCTTCTGGGTCTCGGCGACGTAGAACATGAGCGCGCCGGCCGCACTCACTCCCGCCTTGAAGTGCTCGCTGCCGAAACCCTCCAGTGTCATGGTCTGAAACTGGGCGGTCAGACGCTCGTAGCCGCGGCGGTAGTCGAAGGCCTTGTCTTCGACGTACGTCAGCGCGACGTCGCCGAAGAGCCGGCCGGTCCAGGCCTGCGACGGGTCGTTGCGCGCGCTCTCCGGCAGCAGGATCTCCTTCGGTGCGACCCGCCGGGCCTCGTCCAGCAAGGCCTCGGGGTCGGCCGCCTCCGTCACGCGAAACGTGCCGGTCGAAATGTCCAGGTAGGCGAGGCCGGACATGCCGCCGGCGCGGGCGACGGCCAGAATGAAGTTGTTGGCGCGCGCGTCGAGAAACTCGGGATCGATGATCATCCCCGGGGTGATGACCCGCACGACCTCGCGCTTGACCAGCCCCTTGGCCGTGGCCGGGTCCTCGACCTGGTCGCAGACGGCCACCTTGAAGCCGTTCTCGATCAGGCGCGCGATGTAGGTGGCGGCGGCGCGATGGGGCACCCCGCACATCGGCACCGGAGACTCGTCGTTTTTGTTGCGCGATGTCAGGGTGATTTCGAGGACCCGCGAGGCGGTCTCGGCATCCTCGAAAAACATCTCGTAGAAATCCCCCATGCGATAGAAGAGGATGGCGTCCGGGTAGTCCCCCTTGATCGCCATGTACTGCTTGATCATGGGAGTGGATTTGGGTGGGTTCATCGAACTGCCGGGCGGCGGAGCGTTGGCGGGGTCGGGCCTCAACGGGTCTTGACCGGCGAGGTGATGGACGACTCGGGGGCGCCGCCCTGCGGTAGGGGCAGCGGCTCGCCTTTAATTCGTGAGAGCTCCGTGTTCAGCTCGCTCATTGCCTTCTCCCGCTGGGCGGCAGCGATCGTCATGCGCTTGATGGCCTTGCGGCTCCGGAAACGCTCCGGCAGACCGAAGAAATAAGCAACGATCAGGCCGTAAAGAAAAAAGACCAGGTAAAAGAAGACCATCGGCAGCTGCGGGGAGTGGTATTCGGGGACCACCCCGAGGTTCAGGCGCAGACTCTGTTCGGTGCCGAGAAAATGACCTTCATTCTGATATATGAACAGACCCATGAAGCCCAGGACCAGCAGCCATATGATCAACTTCGCCTTGTTCATGTCGGAATCTCCCTCGGATCACGGTTTGAGGCGCCGTTTTTCAACACCCTGCTAAGGGGTGATCGCTTCGAAGTGCGGTTTCAGGTTATTGAACGTCTCCTGGAGGTGCTGGGGGATGACCCGCACGTCCGCAAACACGG
>JBFYWS010000171.1:0-16668 GCA_041310935.1 Desulfobacteraceae bacterium
TACAACCTTACATCCCAAATACGAAGGGCAGCTGTATCCATACCCTCCAATATTGCAGAAGGTTATGGTAGACGAACGACCCCTGACTATATACGGGCACTGTACATAGCTTATGGCTCGATTTGTGAATTGGAAACTCAAATCATGTTGTCCGGAGACTTGGGATATATAAGCGCTCAAAGCCTGGAGCCTTTTTTGGAGAATCTCCACGAAGTCGAAAGAATGCTCAAAGCTCTTATCAGGTCACTGGAAAATAAACCCTTGAACCCTCGGCCCCTGGGATCCTTGGACCCTCTATAATCATGGCGCTTATCAAATCCCTTGAAAACAAACCATAGGACCCTTGACTTGCTGTATCTTTTCTTCTTTCACTTGAACCCTTGAACCCTGGACCCCTCGAACCCTTTATGGCCATGCAAATCGTCGTCTGCGTCAAACAGGTTCCCGAGATCACCACCGTGCGGGTCAATCCCGAAACCGGGACTCTCATGCGCGAGGGGGTGGCCTCCATCCTGAACCCCTTCTGCGAGTACGCCCTGGACCACGCCGCGCGGCTCAAGGCGGCCAACCCGGAAATCGAGGTCATCGCCGTCAGCATGGGGCCGCCCCAGGCTGAATCCGCGCTCCTGCGCTGCCTCGAGCTGGGGGCTGACCGGGCCGTGCTCGTGAGCGACCGCAAGTTTGCCGGCGCCGACACCTGGGCCACCGCGCTGACGCTGGCGGCGGTCATCCGCACGGCAGCGCCCGGCTACGATCTGATTCTCGCCGGCAAGCAGGCCATCGACGGCGACACCGCCCAGGTGGGCCCGGAGATCGCCGAGATCCTGGGCCTGCCGCAGGTCATGTACGGTGTCGAGATGAGCCTCACCCCGAACCGCAAGCGCATCCGGGTCAAACGCGAGGTCGAGTCCGGCCACGAGGTGCTGGAGGCACGCCTGCCGGCCCTGGTTTCGGCCAGCAAGGGCGATGCCATGCGGCGCATGCCATCGCTCGCGGACGTGCTGGCGGCACGCCGCAAAGAGCTCAGGAAGATCACGGCCGCGGATCTCGATCTCTCCGAGTCCGAGCTGGGGCTCGCCGGGTCCTACACCCAGGTGGTGAAAGTCTTCCCGCCCGAGCCGAAAAAGGGCGGGCGCAAGCTCGAAGGCCTCGATCCGGCTGAGGCAGCACAGGAAATTGCAGCATTCCTGAGAGCGGAAGGGTACGTGTAAGCTCGAAGCTCAAAGTTTAAAGACATGCGCGGTCAAACAAATCCAGCATCGATTGGAACCGTTGACAGGTGATTGTGTCATGGATGATCATTATTGCCCTTCAGTCTTCAGCCCTCAGCCTAAACACCTGGGCAGTTTCCTTTCCACACACAAACCAAAATTGGCTTAAAAATGCTGAAAATAGTTCATACCATCTGCAACCTCTGCGGTCTCTGTCAGAAATCGTGCCCCTTCGGCGCGATTTCCGTCGGCGCGGAGACGGTCGCGGTGGACGAGCGCTGCACCCTGTGCGGGGCCTGCGTGAGCGTCTGCCCGCAATCCGCCCTCTCCATCGAGCGCCGCCAGGCGTCGCCGGAGGAACTGGCTCGCTACAAGGGGGTTTTCGTCTGGGCCGAGTGCGAGGACCGTGAGAAGAAGCTGATTCCGCGCAAAGTCGTCTACGAGCTGCTCACCCACGGCCGCAGGCTGGCCGAGCGTCTGGGGCAGCCCCTGCTTGCGGTGGTTTTGGGCGACGACCGCCTGGCCGGACTAGAACGGCTCTGCCACCAGGGGGCGGACCGGGTGATCTGCTGCCGCCACGAACTCCTCGGCCGCTATTCCACCGACGGGTTCACGACGGCGCTGGCGGCCGTGGTGGCCAAGGAGAAGCCGTCGGTGCTGCTTTTCGGAGCCACCCCCAACGGCCGCGACCTGGCCCCCCGGGTGGCGGCGCGGCTGCGCCTGGGCCTCACCGCCGACTGCACGGGGCTTGCCATCGACGAGCAGGGCCAGCTCGTTCAGACCCGGCCGGCCTTCGGCGGCAACATCATGGCAAGCATCGTCACCCCCTACACCCGGCCCCAGTGCGCCACCGTGCGGCCGAACGTTTTCAGCGCGGACGCGCTGGACGAGCGCCGGCCGGTCACCATCCAGGACTTTCCGGTCAACCTGTCGAAAGCCGCGATCCGCACCAAGGTGGTGGAGGAGCTTCCGGCGGCGGACTTCGGGGAGAAGATCGAGGAGGCGCGCATCCTCGTGTCGGCCGGCCGCGGCTGCGGGGACCCGTCCAACCTGGACCTGGTGCGCCGCCTGGCGCAGCGGCTGGGCGGCACCATGGCCGGCTCGCGCGCCATCGTCGAGCTCGGCTGGATCCCCCACACGCTCCAGGTGGGGCAATCCGGCACCACCGTCGGCCCGGACCTCTACGTCGCGGTCGGCATCAGCGGCGCCGTCCAGCACATCGTGGGGATGAGCTCGTCGAAAAAAATCATCGCCATCAACAAAGACCCCGACGCCCCGATCTTCAAGATCGCGGACATCGGGGTTGTCGGCGACGCGCAGGCCATCCTGCCAAAGCTGCTGGACCAGCTCAAAAGGCAATAGCCCGACCGTTAAATTGACAATTTTACCGGAATGGATGATATTCCATTTTAGTTTAACCAAAAAGGAATTCATTCCATGACCCACGCGATCACCCGTTCGCTCGAAATTGCGCTGCCAAAAGGGCAGTCGGCATTCTTGTGGGGGCCACGAAAAACCGGCAAGACCACCTTCCTCAAGACGGCTTTTCCGGACAGCACTGTCTACGACCTGCTCCAGACCGACCTCCTCCTGGAATTTACTAAGCGCCCCTCCTTGTTGCGGGAGCGGTTGCTCGGGGCGGAGCCAAAACGGTTGAAAGAGCCGATCATCATCGACGAAGTGCAGAAGGCGCCCCAGTTGCTGGATGAAATTCACGGGCTTATCGAAAACAAGGGCCTACGCTTTATCCTGTGCGGCTCCAGCGCCAGAAAGCTGAAACGCGGGAAAGCGAATCTGCTGGGTGGCCGGGCCTGGCGTTACGAGATGCGTCCGCTGATCTCGGCGGAGCTGGGCGAGTTGGACCTTCTAAAAGCGCTGAATCGGGGGCTGCTTCCCGCCCATTACCTTCAGGAGGAGTACCGCAAATCATTGCGGGCGTACGTCAGAGATTACCTCAAGGAGGAAGTGTTCGATGAAGGCTTGACGCGGAATATCCCAGCCTTCTCGCGCTTCTTCGATGCCGTGGGATACTCCCATGGAGAACTGACAAACTATGCTAACATTGCCCGGGACTGCGGGGTCGATGCAAAGACCGTCAAGGAATACTATCAAATTTTGGTCGACACGCTGCTGGGCACCATGATCGAGCCTTTCAGCCGTCGCCAAGACCGGCAGGTCATTTCTAAGGCGGGCAAATTCTACCTTTTCGATGTCGGGGTTGCCGGCGCCATTATCCAGCGTCGGATCCCCCAGGAGAAGGGCGAGCAGTTCGGCAAAGCCTTCGAGCATTTCATTCTAATGGAAATCCTGGCCCACCGCTCTTACAGGGAGTTGGACTATGATTTAAATTTCTGGCGGACGAAGTCCGGTCTGGAAGTGGATTTCATTTTGGGCCGCGGCGAAGTGGCGATCGAGGTAAAAGGGTCGAGCCGAATAGATAGTTCCGATGTGCGTCCTCTGAAGGCGTTTATCCAGGAATACCGCCCGGTCAAAGCGTTTGTCGTTTGCAACGAACGCCTTCCCCGGGTGCACGAGGGAATTCGCATCCTGCCCTGGCGGGAGTTTCTGAAAATGCTCTGGGAAGGCGCCGTGATTTCTTAAAGCGTCAAGGCACTTTGCAACGAATCATCTGGAACGACAACCGCCATCCGATCCGGTTGGACGGTTAGCCCTGGGGGCGAAAAGGGGCAGTAGCCCCTACGGCCGCCTCCGCAAGGCCTCCACCGTGTGGGAATAGACCGTTTCTGCCACCACGCGGTAACCTTCGGCGTTGGGGTGGATGCCGTCGGCCTGGTTGAGGGCCGGAATGGTGGCCACCCCTTCGAGGAAAAAGGGGATCAGGATCGCTCCACGGGCGCTAGCCACGCGGGGATAAAGGGATGCGAAGGCCCCGGTATAGGGACGGCCCAGGTTGCGCACGATCTGCATTCCGGCCAATACCACCGTCGCACCGCCCGCCTGCAGTTGCGCCACGATGGCATCGACGTTGTCCTCGATCACGGCAGGATCGATGCCGCGAAAGCCGTCGTTGGCACCTGTCTCCAGAATCACCACATCCGGCTGCAGCGTCAGCACCCATTCGACCCGGGAGCGGGCGCCGCTGGAGGTTTCGCCGCTGACACCGGCATTGATCACCCGCACGTCGTAGCCCTCGCTACGCAGCCGGGCTTCCAGCCGCGCCGGGTAGGCCAGCGCCTCCTCCACCCCCAAGCCCTCGGTGAGGCTGTCGCCCATGGCCACGATCGTACGAGCCGCCAGAACGGTTTGCGTGTGTGCCGGCGTCTGCTTCGGCGTCTGGGCCGGCCGTTCCCCTTCGCCGCAACCCGCCATCCAGATCGCCACCAGCAACACTCCCCAGAAAGCCGCCGGGGCGGCTTTCTGTTGAAAAGAGCATTGTCGAGTCCGTAAATGTGCGCTTGTCATGATAACCCTTTCATTCCCCTTCGGCTTGGGCCTGTAGAAAATCCGAGGGGCGCTGGTACAGAACCGGCAGGGAGGCGCCCAATCCCACCGCGACGACCATCGCCGTCGCCGCCGTAACCATCAGGGCACTCTCGGCCCAGAACACCTGGTAGGGAAGATCCAGCAAGCGTCGGCTGATGAGCCAGGTAGCCGTCTGGGCCAGGGCCATAGCCGCGAGGGCGCTGGCCAGCCCCAGCAGGAGGTTCTCCAGTCCGAAAACGGCCAGCACGAAACGCCCGCGGGCACCCAGGATACGGTAGTAAACCGCCTCGCGGATCCGGGCGCCGCCGGTGGCCAGCACGGCACTGACGACGATCAGAAGACCGGCCATGACGCTGAAACCGCCAAAAAGGCGCAGGATGGCACTCAGTCGCGACAGCAGGCCGGCAAAGGACCGCAGGGTCTCGCCCAGATCGATGGCACTCACATTGGGCAGCGCAGCCGCCACGCGGGACTGCAATGCGACACCCTGCCCTGGTGGAATCTTTAGGGCAGTGAAGATCGTCTGGGGTGCGCGGCCAATGACCGTTTCGGGCAGAACGAAATAGAAAAAAGGCTGAAGGGTTTCGCGCGTGCGACTGCGGATGCTGGTGACGGTGGCCTCGACGGGCAGCCCCTGGATGCGGAAAGTGAGAGTGTCTCCCAAGCGGAGATTCTCCATGCCGGGAGCCTCGTCCAGCACCGACACCGGTACCGGTACAGCGGCGCCGAAAAGGCTTTTCCCTTGGCGCAGGACCTCGTCCTCGAGCAGATCGTCGCGATAGGTCAGGTTAAAATCGCGTGCCAGGTTGTCGCCGCGCCGTCGGTGCTCGCGGTCGCGGTCGACGGCCTGCCCGTTGAGGGCCAGCAGCCGGGCGCGTACCACCGGGTAGAAGCGCGGCGGCTGGCCCACGATGCGGCTGAAGGTCTCCCGCTGATGGGGCTGAATGTCCAGAAAAAACAGGTTGGGGACGTCGGCGGGATAGGAGCGAACGAAGGTGGCGTCGAGGTTGCGCTCAACCAGGTAAAGGGCGAAGACCGCCGCCATGGCGGCCGAGAGGGTGGTCAGAATGGTGGCGGCGGCGCTGCCGGGCCGACCGAGGCTGCGCAAGGCCTGGCGCAGAGCCAGCGGACCGCGGCGCAGCCGGCGGCAGCCCCGCAACAGCACCTGGGACAGGAGCGCGAGGCCCCCCAGCGCCAGCATCGACCCAAGTGCAAAACGCCCCCATGTTGCCGCATCGGCCAACATAAAGCGGAGCATGACGGCCGCCAGAACCAGAACCAGGAAACATATGATCCAGAAGGCCACCGAACGCCGCGGGATGGGAGCGTCGAAGCGCAGGATGGCAGCCGGCGGGGTGGCGCTCAAGCGCAACAGCGGCAGCGTACCGAAAAACCCCATGACCAGAAGCCCGAGCCCCAGGCTGGTCCACAGCGCTTCGGCCGTCAGCGTGACCGGCAGCGGCAGCGACAACCCCTCCTGCAGCAGGACGCTCAAGACCGCCTGCACCGTCAAACCCAACAGCAGGCCAGCGAGCGAGCCGACCAGGCCGATCAGCAGGAGCACGACCCGAAAATGGCGGATGACAAAACCACCCGTGGCCCCCAACGCCTTGAGAATGGCGATGGTGCGACGCTTCTCGCGCAGCAGGGCACCCAGCGTGCTGCCCACCCCCAGGCCGGCTATCAGCAGAGTGAAGGCGCCGACCAAGGAGAGGTAAAAAATAAAATTGTCGAAAAAGCGTTTCACCCGCGAGTCGGCGCTGCGATACGTCTCAACCCGTTCCCGCTCCCCTTCGGCCACCCCTTTCAGCTCCGCCGCCAGGAGATTGGGATCTCCGCCGGGCGGCAGCACCTTGAGCAACCGGCGAAAACTTACCCGGCTGCCCGTCTCCACCAGGGCCAGCGCCGCAAGGTCCGCCCCGGTCACGAAAACACGGGGGCCAAGGGAGAAGGCGCCCAAGGGCCGGTCCGGCTCGTGCAGCACCACGTCGTCGATGGTCAGCAGGGCGCTGCCGATGTGGAGGGAATCTCCTGTAGTGAGCCTCAGGCGTTCCAGCAGGTCGCGCTCCACCACCACGCTACCGGGGACGAGCACAGCGCCAAAGGACCGTCCCGAGGCGAGGGTCACCGCGCCGTAAAAGGGGTAGCCGGGATCGACAACCTTGAGGTTGCACAGCAGGGATGCGGTCTCGTCGGCGCGACGCACCAGGGCGTTGAATTCGTGTACCGCCACGGCGGCGACCGCACCGGAACCTTCCAGGCGCGTTATGGCGGCAATCAGCGGCGCACCGAGCGGTGCGCTGGAGCTGACCAGAATGTCCGCACCGTGCAGACGGCGCGCATCGGCGGTGAGGGCCCCGCGTACGCTGGCGGAAAGCCCGCTTAGAGCCACCAGGGAGGCGACGGCCAACGCCAGGCCGAGCGCCAGCAGCAGTGACTGCCCGGGAGAGCGGGTGATCTGCCGCAGGATAAAGCGCCTATGGAGCATGGCGCTCCTCTCCAACCACCCGGCCGTCCCGCAGACGGATGATACGTCCCGCCGTCTGCGCGATGGCAGCGTTGTGGGTCACCAGCACGAGCGTGACTCCCATTTCGCGGTGGAATTCCCGCAGCAGGTCGAGCACCACCCTGCCGTTTTCGGAATCGAGATTGCCGGTCGGTTCGTCGGCAAAGAGGATGCGCGGCCGGTTGATCAGGGCGCGGCAAAGGGCCACGCGCTGCTTCTCGCCCCCCGAAAGCTGGTGCGGGAAACTGTCGGCCCGCTGCGCCAGCCCCACGCGCTCCATCAACGTTCGGGCCCGCTCGAGGGCGCGGGGCGCGCCGGCCAGCTCGGCCGGCAGGGAGATGTTTTCAATGGCGCTCAAGGCGGGTATGAGATGAAAGGACTGGAAGACAAAGCCGAAAGTGCGGTTGCGTAAGGGCGCAAGACCGTCCTCGGAAACCGCGGTGATGTCGCGCCCCTCCACCAGCACGCGACCTTGCGAGGGCTTGTCCAGACCGGAAAGGAGGCTGAGCAGGGTGGTCTTGCCGCTGCCGCTGGCCCCCTCGATCACCAGAAACTCGCCGACGGCCACCGTCAGGCTCACCTCCTGCAGCACGGAGAGCAGACGGTCGCCCAGTTGATAGCGCCGGGAAACTCCGCGGGCCTCCAGCGCCGGAGGTTTGGCGCCGAGTTGCCCGCATTCGCTTGAAAATTCGGACCACATGGCCAAAATTAGGGACGAATCGTTCCGGCGCAAGGCCTCGATGGACTCCCGGACATACCGCTCGCGGACTTCGGTCTCCTTCACCCGCTGCAGGCGGCGGATGACACGGCCCCAGGACAATTGTGAAACAAGTTTCGGGCTAATATGCGTCCAGGCTCTGGTTCCAAGCAATGACCCGCGTGCCTTTGAAAACAAATGGCTCTATGACCCGGGCCACAACGATCCCCTCGGATGCCGAAGGCCCGGCCAACTCTCGAAATTTTTCTATTGAATCCATGGCCAAATTTAAATTGCAACTTTAAATTTGGCCATGATAAGAGCCGTATCGGGATGCCTCGGTTACAGCCGTTCCAGCACCGCATCCGTAAAATCCCGGGTGCCGGCCTTGCCGCCGAGATCGCGCGTCAAAACCTTGCCCTCGCTCGTCACAGCCTCGATCGCCGCCATGAGCGCCTTGGCGGCCGCCGCTTCCCCCAGGAAATCCAGCATCAGAACCACCGACCACAGGGTGGCGACGGGGTTGGCGATGCCCTTGCCCGCGATGTCGGGTGCGGAGCCGTGCACCGGCTCGAACATGGAGGGGTAGACCTTCTCCGGGTTCATGTTGGCCGAGGGCGCGATCCCGATGCCGCCGGCGCAGGCCGGGCCCAGGTCGGAGAGGATATCGCCGAAGAGGTTGCTGCCCACCACCACGTCGAACCAGTCCGGGTGCTGAACGAAGTGCGCCGTGAGGATGTCGATGTGGTACTGGCTCACCTTCACGTCCGGGAATTCTGTGGCGATGGCGCGGAAGCGTTCGTCCCAAAACGGCATGGTGTGGATGATGCCGTTCGACTTGGTGGCCGAGGTGACGTGCTTCTTCGGCCGGCGGCGGGCGAGAGTGAAGGCGTAGCGCATGATGCGGTCCACCCCGTAGCGGGTGAAGACGGACTCCTGGACCGCGACCTCCCGCTCCGTGCCCTGGAAGAGCCGGCCGCCGGCCTCGGAGTACTCGCCCTCGGTGTTCTCCCGCACGATGACGAAGTCGATGTCTTGGGCCGTGCGTCCGGAAAGCGGGGATTTGATCCCCGGCAGCAGCCGCACCGGCCGCATGTTCACATACTGATCAAAACTGCGACGGATGGGGATGAGAAGCCCCCACAGCGACACGTGGTCCGGCACCTGGGGAGCACCCACGGCACCGAGAAGGATGGCGTCGAACGGCCGGAGTTGCTCGAGGCCGTCCTCGGGCATCATCCTGCCGGTCTCGAGATAGTGCTCGCAGGAGTAGGGAAACTCTTTGAAATCCACCGCAAACGTGAAGCGGCCGGAAAGCGCCTTCAAGGCCCGCACCCCTTCGGGCACGACTTCGCGGCCGATGCCGTCACCGGAGATCAACGCGATACGATAGGACATGGTTCCTCCTGAGAGAGACGCGTAAGATGGTTTAATCGAAAAACGGCAAACGGAATAGTATTGAACTGCAACTAGGCTATTTAACGATTATACGGAAAAGGGTCAAATCATAATTTGACAACCAGGCGCAGGGCTTATAGTTTCACTTTAGTGGAAAAGCGGATCACCCATCTTCTCGGCGAAGTGGTCGCCATCAACTCCATCAACCCGACCCTCGCCGGAGGTCCCGGCGAAGCCGGAATCGCCAATTTTATCTGCCAGCACCTCAGAAAGCTCGGCCTTGACGCCGAGCTTTATTCCGTGGCCGCCGCCCGGGCCAACGTAGTGGCCGTGGCGCGCGGGAAAGACCGCCGGGGTTCACTCGTTCTGAACGGCCACATCGACACGGTGGGGGTGGACGGCATGCCGGACCCCTTCACGCTGCGGCGGGAGGGCGACCGGCTCTACGGCCGCGGGGCCTACGACATGAAGGGCAGTGTCGCGGTCATGCTGGCGCTGGCCGAGTCTTTCGCGAACCACCCGCCGGCCGCCGATGTCTGGCTGACGTTTTCGGCCGACGAGGAGGACCGCAGCCTCGGCACCGAACAGCTCGTGCGCGACTGGCTTCCGACCGTTCAACCGGCGCCTGCGGCGGCCGTTTTTCTCGAGCCCACGGAGGAGGCCATCGGGGTCTCCCACAAGGGTTTCAGCTGGTTTGAGATCGAGGTTCTCGGCCAGGCCGCTCACGGCAGCCGGCCCGCCGAGGGGATCGACGCCATCCTGCCTCTGCGGGAGGCCCTCTCCGAGCTCGACCACATCCGCAGCCGGCTGTCGGAACGGCCTCCGGACCCCCGGCTGGGCCATGCGTCCCTGCACGGGGGCAGGATCGAGGGCGGCACCGCGCTGAGCGTCATTCCCGCCCGGGCCCTTCTGCAGTGGGAAAGACGCACGCTTCCGGGCGAAGACCCGCAGGATGTGGACCGCGAACTCGACCGGGTGGCGGCGGCGGTTCAGCGGCTTCCGGGGGGCCATCGCGTCACGGGCCGAAAAATCTTCTCCCGGCCGCCTTACCAGGCCCCGGCTGAAACGGAAATCATCGCCCGGTTGCGCCGCGCCCTGCCCGGGGCACCCCTCGCCGGCCTTTCCTTCTGGGCGGACTCGGCGCTCATGGGGCTTGCGGGAGTCCCCAGCGTCCTCTTCGGGCCGGTGGGCCACGGCGCCCACGCCCTGGACGAGTGGGTGAGCCTGAAAAGCTTGATCACCGTTTACGAGGTACTTCGGAAAGTTGTCACCGGTTAAAGTCGTCAAGAATGGAACATTAGAGAGGTTTGTCATGCAGCTACGTCAGGATTTGCGCAATCTGGCCATCATCGCCCACGTCGACCACGGCAAGACCACGCTCGTCGATGCCATGCTCTGGCAGAGCGGCGTTTTCCGGGACAACGAGATGGTGGCCGAACGGGTCATGGACAGCATGGACCTCGAACGGGAGAAGGGCATCACCATCATGGCCAAGAACACCGCGATCGTTTACCGGGGCACCAAGATCAACATCGTCGACACCCCCGGCCACGCGGATTTCGGCGGCGAAGTGGAGCGCACGCTCAACATGGTGGACGGGGTCATGCTCCTGGTCGACGCCACGGAGGGCCCGCTGCCGCAGACGCGCTTCGTGCTCGGCAAGGCGCTCGCGCGCGGGCTGCCGCCCATCGTGGTGATCAACAAGATCGACCGCCCGGACCGGCGCATCCACGAGGTCCTGGACGAAGTCTACGACCTGTTCATCGACCTCGACGCGACCGAAGAGCAGCTGAATTTCCCGGTGCTCTACACGAACGCCAAGGCGGGCATCGCCCTGACGGACCCCGACGATGCCCAGGGGCGGGGCCTGGTGCCGTTGTTCGATGCCATCCTCGCCTCCATTCCCGCCCCGGCGTACGACCCGGCCGCACCGCTGCAGTTCCTGGTCACGACCCTGCATCACAGCGACTACGTCGGCCGGATCGCCGTCGGCAAGGTCGTGAACGGCTCGCTGCAGAAGGGCCAGGAGGTGGCGCTCCTCAAGGCGGACGGCACGGTCCGCAAAGCCTATCTCAGCGTCGTGTACAGCTACGACGGCCTCAACCGGGTGGAAAGGGACGTGATTCCGGCCGGGGACATTGCGGCCGTGGCAGGGGTGGAGGACATCTTCATCGGCGACACCCTGGGCGACCTTCTGGACCCGCGCCCCTTGCCGGTCATCACGGTCGAGGAGCCGACCATCTCCATGGTCTTCTCGGTGAACACCTCGCCCCTGGCGGGCCGGGACGGCCGGTACCTCACCTCCCGGCACATCAAGGATCGCCTGGACAAGGAGTTGCTCTACAACGTGAGCATCCGGTACGAGCAGACCGAGAACCGGGACTCCTTCCGGGTGAGCGCCCGGGGCGAGCTGCAGCTGGCGGTGCTGGTGGAAACGATGCGCCGGGAGGGCTTCGAGCTGTCGCTTTCGAACCCGAAAGTCATCACCCGCCAGGAGAACGGCCGGCTCCTCGAGCCGGTGGAGCGCTCCGTGGTGGACATCCCGGAAAAGTTCATCGGAATCGTGACGGAGATGATGAGCGCCCGGCGCGGCCAGATGGTCAAGATGATCAACAACGGCTTCGGCCGCGTGCGCCTGGAGTTCGAGATCCCCTCCCGGGGCCTGATCGGTTTCCGCAGCCAGTTTATGACCGACACCCACGGCACGGGGATCCTGAACGCGCTGCTCATCGGCCACCGGCCCTATGCCGGGGATATCGTCGGCCGACCCAACGGGGTGCTGGTCTCCGACCGCGACGGCAAGGCCGTGGCCTATGCGATCTTTCACCTGCAGCCGCGCGGCACGATCTTCGTCAACCCCACCGACCCGGTCTACCCGGGCTTGATCGTGGGCGAGAACTCGCGCACGCAGGACATGTGGGTCAACATCACCAAGGAAAAGAAGCTCACCAACATCCGGGCCTCGGGCACGGACGAGGCGCTGCGCCTGATCCCGCCGCGGCAGTTCACCCTCGAGCAGGCCATGGAGTATATCAGCGACGACGAACTGGTGGAAGTGACCCCGAAGTCCATCCGCCTGCGGAAAATGAAAAACCGGTGAGAATGCTTGAAATTCACCGGTGTCCCTTGATATACGGGTAAAAAAGGCAACTCTGAAGAGCGGGTCCAAGGAGGAGTCATGCGCGAGCTTCGCGGCAACGCGGCTGTTCTCATCGGTGTCCTCTACGCCGCCTTTGTTGGTTGGTCGATTTACGGCGCCATTGTCCCCATCGAGACCCACACGTTCCGCATGGTCCACCTGGGGTTCATCTTCGCCCTGGCCTTTTTCGCCTACCCGGTGTCCAAGAACGCCGGCCGCTGGTCCATGGGGATGGACATCGGCCTGGCCGCCCTCGGGGTGGCCACCATCGTCTACCCCCTCACCCACCTGGACCTGTTTCTCAGAAGCTCGACCCTGCCGGACCCCCTGGACGTGTTCTTCGGCATCGCGGCCATCCTGCTCCTGATTGAGCTCTCGCGTCGCATCGTGGACAACACCTTCACCCTGGTCGTGCTGGGGTTCCTGCTCTATTGCTATTTCGGGCGCTACTTCCCCGGCCCGCTCGCTCACCGGGGGTATGAAATCGATCGGATCGTCGGGCACATGTACATGACGCTCGAGGGCATCCTGGGCGTACCCATTTCGGTCAGCGTCTCGTTCGTGCTGCTGTTCGTCGTCTACGGCACCTTCATGGATGTTGCCGGCGCCGGCAACTTCTGGATGGACATGTCGCTGGCGACCATGGGGCGCACCTCGGCCAGTGCCGGCCGCGGGGCCCTCATCACCACGGCACTCCTGGGCGGCCCGCAGGCAAGCGGGGTGGCCACCACCATCTCGGTGACGCCCATCATGTGGCCCATCCTCAAAAAGGCGGGCTACTCGGCGGACATGGCCGCCGGCCTGATCTCCGCCGGCGGCATCGGCGCCGTCATCTCGCCGCCCCTCATGGGAGCGGCGGCCTTCCTCATCATGCAGTTTCTGAACATCACGTTCCTCGACGTGGTGATCATGGTGCTGGTCCCCACCCTTCTGTACTACCTGGGGACCTTCTTCATGGTGGAGATGGAGGCCCGGAAGCACAACTTCGCCCCGCCGGAGGCCGAAGCCCAAACGGTGGGGCATGTCCTGAAGACCAAGGGGTATCACCTGATATCCCTGGGGGTCCTGGTGGCCATTCTGGCCGTGTTCAACAAGTCGCCCGAGTATGCGGCCCTCGGCGCTCTCGCGACCACCATCCTGACCAGTTTTCTCAGCCGCGACCGCAACGAGTGGCTGACCCCCCGCCGGATCGCCCAGGCCATCATCGAAGGCGGCAAAAACGTCCTTCCCGTCGCCGTGCTGCTGGCCGCCGCCGGGTTGATCGTGGGCACGTTCACGCTCACCGGCCTGGGTCTTAAAATCTCAAGCCTCATCATGGCCGCCAGCGGCGGCTCGCGGATCATCGCCATCTTTCTGGCCATGGTGGCCTCCATGGTCATCGGCCTGAGTCTGCCCATCACGGCGACCTACATCATGACGGTGGTCATGGTGGCGCCGGCCCTGGTGAAGGTGGGTGTATCGGTCCATGTCGCCCACCTGCTGGCGTTTTACTTCGCGGTGCTCTCCGAGGTGTCGCCGCCCGTGGGGCTCTCGCCCTCGGCGGCGGCGGCCGTCACCGGGGGCCACCCCTTCGGATCGATGATGCAGGCCTGGAAGTATTCGCTGCCGGCCTTCCTGGTGCCGTTCTTCTTCTCGGTGACACCGGCGGGGGAGAACCTGCTCATCGTGGGCGCAAGCCTGTCCGGCTTTCTCGTGGCCACCCTCACCAGCGTGGTCGCTTTGTTCCTGCTGTCGCTCGGCATCGCGGGTCATTTTCGCGGCCCCCTGAACCCCGCGGAGCGGGCCGTAATGATCGTAGCGGCCCTGGTCATGGCCGTGTTCCCCATCGGCCTGTCCGCCCAGGGTCTCCTGCCCCTGGCGATCGGGGCGCTCGTTGCCGCCCGAAACATAAGAGCGCAGCGCCGGACGGCTCGGCCATAGGGACGCCGTGCTCGGCTGCCGCGTTCGCGAGTTGATTAACAGGGAATAGTGTAACCCCAGTGGCTAAAACTTTTATCTGTCGAGGAGGATCGTGATGAGACATCAGAGATTATGGACGGTCGCGTGCGCTCTGGCGGTTTTCGCCCTGCTGGCCCTGCCGGCATCGAGTGCGCACGCCCAGGGCAAGCTTTCCTTCAGCATTGTCAGCGGCGGTACCGGCGGGGTGTGGTACCCGCTGGGAGGCGCCATCGGCGGGCTCATCGGCCAGAAGGTGCCCAACACCGATGCCTCCTCCGAGGCCACCACCGCCGCCATCGACAACCTGAAGCTGCTCGCCGCGGGCCGGGCCGGGATGGCGTTCTGCTACGACTACCACGTGGTGTGGGCGAACGAGGGCAAGGTCCCAGGCCTGTCGGGCAAGCCCAACGTGCGGCTGGTGCTCGGGTTCTACGAGCAGCCGCTGCACATCGTGACCACGGAGGGCACCGGGGTCAAGACCGTCATGGACTTGAAAGGCAAGCGCGTCTCCGTCGGTGCGCCCAACAGCGGCACAGAGGAGCAGGCCGACTACGTGCTCAAGGCCCTCGGCATCGACTGGAACAAGGACTTCACCCGCGAGAAACTCGGGGCAACCGAGTCGGTGGCCGCACTCAAGGACGGCAAGATTGCGGCCATGTTCTGGAGCGGCGCAGTGCCCACCTCTTCCATCATCGATCTCGCATCGACCCCCGGCCTGAAGATGGTGCTGGTACCCGTGGACGGCGATGTCCGGGAGAAGATCTTCACGGCCAACCCCGGAGTTTTTCACAAGAGCGCCTTTAAAAAAGGCGCCTACTCGAGTTTGGACAGCGATGTACCGGCCATCGCCATCACCGCGGTGCTGACCGCCATGGACAAGTTCCCCCAGGACAAGATGTACCAAATCGTTAAAACCATTTTTGACAGCAAAACCGAGTTGTCCGCCGTGTGGAAAGGCGCCAACAACATGACCCCCGATACCGCGGTCAATCAGGTGACCCCGGATGCCTTGAAATACCTGCACCCGGGGGCGCAGCAGTATTTCAAGGAACAGGGTGTGCTGAAATAGGCCGCAATTCTGCCCGGTGAGCAGAATTGCTTCAAGTAAAATTATATGGTTGGAAAGCTGGGACGCCGGAAGGCTGGAAAGATTTAGCCTCCTGGCTTCCCAGCCTCCCAGCCCTTTCGCTTTTTACGAGCCGATCAATAAATGAAGGCGAGGATTGCCCTTTCCGGCCTCTTCCTTTTATTGCTCATCGGGCTGGGCGTGCTGTCGCAGGCGCCCGCAGCCGGCTATACGCGGGTCGAACTCACGCAGGCCGACACGGGAAAGACGATTCTGTCCATTGTGCTGCGCGACGGCGAACAGGCTGTACTGACGTGGCGCAACTCGCTCTTCGGCCTCGATGTGACCGAGGTGTTCCAGGCCCAGGCGGGCATGCTGATCCTCGACGAGGTGACCTTTGCCGACCCGCGGGGCCTGCCCCCGCCGACGGTGTCGCCGGCGGACGTCGACGATCTCTACCAGACGGGCGGGCCCTTCACCGCCCGCGGCCTCGGCAAGCCGGTCCGCCGGGTGATCTACCGGGTCTCGGAAATCGGGGATCCCAAAATGAGAATCCGCGACCGCACGGTGGCCTTCAAGCAGGAGGTGGGCTTCGGGGGGGCCGTGATCCTCACCGCCTCAGCCGCCAAGTTGCACGAAACCTTTCCTTGAATCCACACATATTAATGTGTAAAACTATATGTCAATAAGCCCGAAGGAGATGCGCCTGGCAACGAATCTTCAAATAGATGATACCCTCATCCACAAAGCCGTAAAACTTGGGGGGCACAAAACAAAAAAAGCGGCGGTGACAAAAGCGCTCGTAGAATACATCGATCATCTGGAATAGGAAAAAATCTTGAAGATGTTCGGGACGGTGGATTACGATCCCGGATACGACTACAAAGAGCAAAGACGACGATCATGAAGGTCGTCGTGGATACCAGCATATGGTTCTTCAGCGCTGCGCCGTGGCGTTCAAAATAATTCCGCGGCTGTGCGAACTTCGGCATCTCGTCCAGGACCATCGGGTTCAGATGATCGGCCCTGTGCGCCAGGAGATCCTCTCCGGTATTCGCCATGAATCGCAGTTCAACAAGCTGAAGGCCCACCTCGAAAATTTTCCGGACCGCAAGTACGCTTATGTCAGCTGGGGATTCCGGCCTTTCGGTTGACAGGTTGGGTTTTGTCTTTTAACCATGCGGCAAGCTGGAGCTTGGTGAGCCTGCCATCCGCCAAGGCCATCATGGTGATATACGCTTCATCCTCATAGGCCGCCAATTCATACCC
>JBFYWS010000243.1:0-9367 GCA_041310935.1 Desulfobacteraceae bacterium
ACGCCTTCTGTGCGTCAGGGCAGAGGACAAGTCGCCCCGGCAATGGATGCCGAATCGGGGGGTGCAGCAATCGCTGCACCCAGGATGTCCGGATCTCGTGCGTAACCTGCGGAAGACGCAGCGAAAACCGCTCTCTTGACGGAAAGCCAGCGCGGTTCCGCTGCACCCTTAAATAGTCCATCAGTCCATTTCATAAACATGTAACTTACTGGATAATAAGGATAATAATTGGTGACGAGGGCGTTGGCATCGTATCTGCTTTATAGAGAGCAGACGGCCCCTCCTACCCACGGTCCCATACCCGCTCGGAGCAGACCGCCGATTTCCAGCCAACGAACTCTTAAAGGAGCATCTATCATGTCAACGTCCAACTTCTCTGCCTCCAAGCGCGTCGCCCTCGCCGCTTCTGGTATGGCATACATGTTCGCCGCCCCCTACGTGGTGGCTTGGGGCCCTATATTCGTCGCTCTGTGGATCGTCATAGGCGTCAGCTTGGCCTATCGCATGGTTCTTGCCATCGCGCCGGTCGGGTTCCGTTCCCCGTTCGCACGCCACATTGAAATGAAGCGAGACCGTCGCATCGCCGAAACCCCGGGTAGGATCGCGCCGGTCGGCAGCCCCGTAGCCGCCTGATCCGCGCTCGCTGTCGGCCAGGGAAGTGCGACGCACGAGGCCAATAGTCACCCCCCCCCGATAATCCCGGCACGCGCCAGACGAATCGCGCAGCGGCCGGGGCAACCGAAAGATAGGATTTTTCACCGCCTGACGCGCGATTCCGCCAGCAGCCCACGCCCGATCCTCGCAGAATCGACGCGTTTACTTGTCGGCCCGTTCGATCGCGCATGGTGGGCGGGTGAAGCTGTAGGCGGAATGCCCTACCCCAAGTAGCGGCGAAGCACCCGCTCGACGAAGGCGGGGCATCCCCGGACCGTACCAATCCCCTTCGCGGCATCTGACAAGCTAGGCTTCGCCGCTTGGAGCCAGGGTAGGTTTCCAGATGCCCTGCACGAGCGCTTCGCGGAAAACTTGGCAACCCTCTACTTCTGCTGCAGCAAAAATCCGGGATGATGCGCTTGCAAAAGGTCCCGCTGCCCCCTCCTTGGCGGAACCCTCGCTGTTGTTATTCGTGCGCTGGCTTAAGCGCGGAGCGCAGCCATTTCCATGTCGTTGTAACGAAGCCGCATCGCCAGCACCTGGCCGATAGCTTCGAGTAAGTTTGCCTGAAGCCGCTTGTGCTCCTCGGCAAGCTGTTCGAAATGCTGCCGGTGCAACACGAACAGATCGGCATCGGTGAAGGCCACCGCATCCGTGGCGCGCGGTTGTTGGTCGAGGAACGACATGCCGCCAAAGAAATCGCCCCGCCCGAAGGTCATAAGGTGGTGCCCTGTCGTTCCCTCGACGGGAAGCAAGATACGAACCGATCCCCGGCGAATGAGAAACAGTTCGTCACCCGTATCGCCCTTGGAAAATACGCGCTCGCCCGCCTTATAGGAACGGTGTTCGAGACAGGCCTCGAGGGCGGTCAGAGTTTCCTCCTTACGTTCCTTGAAAAGATCCATCTCGTGCAGATCGAGGAGAGTATCGGTCGGCCGGTCTTGCCGCTCTTCACCAAGGATTTGGTCCTCCACCCATTCGAGGGCGTCGTCCATATCCGGGAAGACCTTGACCTGGGAGGTGAAGGTGGTGATCTCCATCTGATCGAAGAAAGCGGCAATGTCGCGGCCGTTGGGCAGATTCTGGGGGAGGTTGCTAAATATCAGGAAACCTCCCGTCTCCGTAATCGAGTCCCGAATCTGGGTGAGCACGTGCGCGGCGGAGACGTCGACTCCCTGGACGCGCCGCATATTCAGGATAAAATATTTACGTTTGCTCAACTCCGGCTCAAGCGCGCTGTAGAGTTGATCCTTGGTACCGAAGAAAAGGCTCCCCTGCAGCTCCAGGATCAAGGTTTGGTCGCCCCGCTGCTCCAGAAGCTTCATCTTCGAACGCGACCGATTCTGTTTCGAAAAGGTCTGGTTGCCGTAACTCAGGTGACGAATCACCGTGCTTGCGAGTTGCTCGCGTATGAACAAGAGCATCGCCAGGGCGATGCCTACCCCCGAGGCGGCAATCAAGCTCACGCTAACGGCGGTCGCCACGACCGCAACTATGACCAGAAAGTCGAAAACCGTTCCTTGCGAGGTGACCAGATTCAGGCTGTGGCGGTCGATCATGCGCATCCCCACCACGAGCAGGATACCGGCGAGGGAGGCGACCGGTATCCAGGCGACCAAGGATCCGAGGAGCGCAAACGTAACGAGTGCAAGGAGCCCCTCGAAGACACCCGATAAACGCGTCTCGCCACCGCTCGTCAGATTCACGAGGGTCGCTCCCATCTGACCCGCACCCTGCATCCCGCCGACACAGGCTGAGGCAATATTGCCGAGACCCTGAGCGGTTAGCTCGCGGTCGGACTCGTGACGACTACGCGTCATGGCGTCGAGGACCACGCACGTCTTCAGCGTGTCGATGGAGAGCAATACAGCAAGGGTGATGGCGGGACCGAACAGTGCGCCGATTTGGCTGAGCTTGAGTTCCCCGATCTCCCGCCAGCGCCCGACGACCGCATCGACGAAGCCACCGGTATCGCCCGATAGCGGACCGATGACGAGAAGGTTGCCATCCACCACTAACAGAGAATTGTCGACAAGCGCGAGGCCAAGGTAGGTTAAGACGCCTGCGAGCAGGCCGAGGATGGCGGCCGGCACGATCTTGGTCACCTTCGGGGCCAGCACCATGACGAGTACGGTGGCCGCGCCAACAGCCAACCCCTGCCATTTCCATAGCGCCGGGGACAGTAACGCCTGCCACCAGGTCGTTCCCGCTGGTGCCCCGAGGAACTTGGGTATCTGGCCTCCGAGGATGATGAGACCGACACCACTGAGATAGCCGCTGACCACTGGGTAGGGAATGTATTTGATGAAACTGCCGATACCGGCCGTGCCGAGAACGATCTGGATGACCCCGGTGAGAATACCCAGCACCGTCAACAACAAGATAATCGATGTAGGCGCCACACCTTGGTGTACGAGCTCAATGGCGAAGCCGGAGAGGACCGCCGCGGCGGGGGCGCAGGGAGCGGTTATCAGGCGGTTGGTGCCACCGAAGGCCGGGGCAACCAGACCCAGCGCCGTGGTTCCGAGCATGCCAGCCAACGCGCCGAGTCCCCCAAAAGAAGGCCCGACGGCGGCGTATACAGTAACGCCGAAGGCGATTGCGGACGGCAGCGCCACCAACATGGCGGCGAGGCCTCCCCAGAAGTCTCCGGCGAGCTTTTTTCTATCGATCAACTCCAATGGATTCATGGAATAACGTCTACGCTCTGCAGGTCGATAATTGGTTGGGACTGGGTGTCGTGGCGCTGCCATTATCGCCGCTCCCCGTCCCAGTTGCGAGATTGCGAAATTCGGGACCTAGGAGTAATATCCGTCAAGATCGCGAAAGGCATCATTGTACACCATCTCGTCTTACCGGCTACTGGTTGGCGACGCATCCCGCGCCCTCTCCCTCAGCTTGCGCCGTGACGACCATTCGCACACGGCGCCTATGCGCCGCAGTGGGTCCACATAACAATCTGCCACTTCACGCTGGAGCAAGCATGTTTCGACACATCCTGCTACCGACCGACGGTTCCGAGCTCTCCCGGGATACCACTCGCCATGCGGTCTCTTTCGCCAAAGCAGTGGCTGCCCAGGTGACCGCTCTTTATGTCAAACAAGTGACGCCGACGGATTACGAGGGCGATTTGATCGATCCGAGCGCCATCGACCGCGTTATTAATGCCTCCGACAAGAAGGCAAAGGAGTATCTGAATTTCATCAAGAAATTGTGCAAGGAGGCGGGGGTTGAGTGCACGACAATTGCAGTGTCTGGCGACCATCCCTACGAGGAGATTGTTCGTGCCGCGACCGCGGGTAATTGCGATCTCATTTTCATGGCTTCCCATAGGCACCGGGGATTTCATTCTTTACTGCTCGGAAGCCAAACGCAAAAGGTTCTGACGCACGCGAATCTGCCGGTTTTGGTGTACCGACCGCCACTTCCCGGCAAGCACCAACAGAAGGCAAACGCTTGAGAAAGGGAGCGGTATCGGGCGGTCCGCGCAGCCCGCTTGTGCCACACTTCGCGTCGCCGCTCCATTCGGCTGAAAAAAAATTGGTGTTCGCGATCCGACGTTGGTGGATGAGGCTTCGGCGGTTGCAGCCGAGCAGTTGAACTGTACCGGATCCGTGACTAGGTGCATCCGTGCGTAGAAGATATCCATTGTCAGGACCCGTATACAGCCCCCGCCCAGGCGCAGCTTCCGCGGTAAGGGTGCGGGCCTTTCTCGCCATGCTTGCCCGCCACGCTCAGTTGATCATCGTTATCCTGGTTGGTACCGCCGCGGCGATCATGGCATCCGCAGTGGTCTGGTTACAGGTGGAGGCTCATCAGCGAATGGAGTTCCAGTGGGTGGCCCAGGATCGGAACCGGGCGCTGAAGAAGGGGGTTGAGGATAGCCTTCAGGCCGTGCGCTCCGTGGGTGACCTCCTGCGGGTGGACCCCGCTATCGGTCTAGAGGATTTCCAAGTGTTCACTGCCTCTATACTGAAGCGTCAGCGCGGGATCCAAAGCCTCGAATGGTTACCGCGGGTGACTCAGCGCGAGCGGGCGCACCACGAGGCGGCAGGGGCACTGGCTAACCTCGGCTACAGCATCACCGAGCACGCCCTCGACGGGGTTGACGTGAAGGCCAGTCGTCGCGCCGAGTATTTCCCGGTTTTCTTCCGGGATCCGCCAACCCCGGAAGGCATCGGTATGGGCTTCGACCGCGCCTCGGACCCGATCCAGCGGGAGCTCATTGAGCGCGCCGCAAAGTCCCGAGAAATGACCATCAGCGGCCGGATCGTCCTGGATCCGGAGTCCGCCCGATTCGGTGTGATGGTTTTTGTCCCTGTGTTCGAGACGCTCGTGCCGGGGCGCCAGCGCGGCAGCGAAACGCACGAGATCGCTGGCTTTGTAGTAGGCGTCTTGTGTCTGTTCGACCTTGCCAAGGCTTCCATTGCGCTGCTTGAGCCCCGGGGGGTGGAGTTCCTCGTGCACGACGAGTCTTCCCCGGTAGGTGAGAATTTCCTCGACTTCTACGCCAGCCGTCTCGAACCAGGGCCCGCTTTGGTTGATGGCCTCTGGCAGGGGTGGAGCCTACCCGAAGCGCCGCGCGTGACCGAGAAGTTTCGCGTGGCCGACCGGGAATGGTCGATCACGTGCGCGCGGACTCCGCACTATCGCAGCGCCGAGGGCTTTAAAAATGGGCCCTGGATCGTCTTGGGGGGTGGCCAGGCACTCACCGCCCTGATGGGACTGTTCGTCTTCTCCACGCGGCGTCAGATCAATGCGCGACTCATGATCGAGCAGGAACTGCGGGAGTCGGAGCAGAAACTGCGGGTACTTTTCGATCAGTCCCCCGACATCATCATGACGGTGGACGAAAACGCAAAGATCCTCATGGTCAACCGCCCCTGGCCAAAGGCACCGACGGAGACCGCTGTTGGCCGCAATTCGGCGAAGATCCTGCCAAAGGGGTTGCGGGAGCGCTACTCCGACGCCTTGAAAAAGGTGATCCGAACCGGCGAAGTCGACCATTTCCAGTACTCCGACCCCGATTCCAGTTGGTGGGAGGTGCGCGTCGCATCGGTGCGAATGGGCGAAGCGGTCAAGGCCGCCATGGTCATCGCCACCGACGTGACTGAGCAAAGACTTCTCGAAGCCCAGGCCATTCGCACCGCCCGGTTTGCGACCCTCGGCGTGCTCGCGACCAGCGTGGCTCACGAGATCAACAACCCCAACAGCGCCATCCAGTTCAATGCTGCCCTCCTGAATAAGAGCTGTGGCGACATCCTGCCGATCCTGCAGCGGGCGGCCGCTGAGCGGGGCGCCTTTCTCATCGGCGGTGTCCCTGTGGCGCAGGCCATCGACGGACTGCCACGAATGCTGCAGGGTTTGGTCCGCAACTCCCAGCGCATCCAAAATATCGTCGCAAATCTTAAGCATATGGCTCAGCATGACCAGGGCGAGTACAATCGGCCGGTGGATCTTGCCGAGGTCCTGCATGCCGCCTACTCAATCCTGCAGCACCAGATCCAGAAGCAAACCGACTACTGGGAATTGTATCTGGCGCCGTCGTTGCCCACCATTCGCGGCAATTCCCAGCAGCTCGAACAGGTGTTCATCAATCTCGTGCTCAACGCCCTGCAGGCCCTTTCCCACCGCTCGGCCCGACTTTGGGTAGCGGCGGAGGGGGAGCCGGATCGTGCCCACGTGCGGGTCAGCGTCGTTGACCAGGGCAATGGCATCTCGGACGAGGACCTGCAACACATCTTCGACCCCTTCTTCACCACCCGCCCCAATCAAGGAGGCACTGGCCTGGGATTGTCGATCTGCCAGAGAATTGTCCAGAATCACGGCGGTACCATCGAGATCAATTCCCAGTTGGGCGTCGGCACCGAGGTCACCGTCCGGCTGCCCGTACTGGGGGCCACCTGAGCGGAGGAAGACTCGCGTGCCGAACAATCCGTTACCGGTGGTGTTGGTGGACGATGAGGAGGACATCCTGTTCGCGACCAGTTACCTGTTGAACTCCCACGGGATCTCTTCGGTCGTGCCGATGCAGGAAGGGCGCGAGCTGCTGCCGTATCTTGAACAGCACCGAGTCGGTATCGTGGTTCTGGATCTGTTCATGCCCGGGGTCCCGGGTCTGGAGCTTCTGCCCAAGATCACCCAGGGGCACCCGGAGGTGCCTGTGGTGGTAATGACCGCGGCACAGGACGTGGAAACCGCCGTCTGCTGTATGCGCGAGGGGGCATTCGACTATCTCGTCAAGCCGGTGGAGGAGAGCCGCTTCGTCTCCTCGGTGCGGCGGGCGCTGGAGTTGCGGTCCCTGCGCGATCAGTTGGGAACCCTGCGCTCGTCGCTGCTGTCCCGCCAACTGCACCATCCCGAGGCGTTCGCCCACATTGTTACCGGCAACCGGCGGATGGAATCCCTATTCCAGTACATCGAGGCCATCGCCGACTCCCGCGAACCGGTACTGGTCACCGGTGAGACCGGAACCGGCAAGGAGCTGTTCGCCCAGGCGATCCACCGGCTGAGCGGCTGCAAGGGCGAGTTGGTCAGCCTCAACGTCGCCGGCCTGGACGATAACATGTTCTCGGACACCCTGTTCGGGCATGTGCGGGGGGCTTTCACGGGCGCCGAGCGGGAGCGCGAGGGTCTGATCGCCAAGGCGGCGGGCGGGACCCTGTTCCTCGACGAGATCGGCGACCTGAATAAGGCCTCACAGGTCAAGCTGCTGCGGCTCTTGCAGGACCAAAAGTATTACCCCTTGGGATCGGATCTTCAGCGCCTGAGCGATGCGCGCATCATTGCCGCCACCAACCAGCCGCTGCACAAACGGATGACCGGCGGTGAATTCCGCCAGGATCTGTATTTCCGCTTGTCGACTCACCCCATCGAGGTCCCCCCTTTGCGCCACCGCCAGGACGACATTCCCTTGCTAGTTCAATTCTTCATCGAAGAGGCGGCGGTGTCCATGGGCAAGCAGGCCCCGGCCACCCCCGATGAGCTCGTCACCCTACTGTCGGTCTACGACTTCCCGGGCAACGTCCGGGAACTGCGGGCCATGATCTACAACGCCGTAGCCCAGCACCGCAGCGGCGCCGTTCTATCCATGGAGAGCTTCAGGGAGTTGATTCAGAAGGGACGGCGTGAGTCTTTCGACGATCGCGGCGGCACCGGCGGGGACGACTCGTCGCCCCTCGCCGTCTTAGGGCGTTTCCCAACCCTCAAGGAGGCGGAGAACTTTCTGGTGGCCGAGGCCATGAAACGCGCCAAGGGAAACCAAGGGACCGCTGCCACCCTGCTCGGCATCACCCGCCAATCCCTCAACCGCCGCCTCCAGCCCCAGCAGGAGCGTTGAGCGAACCGCTGCCGGCTCGGTCCTGTCGTTTTCCCGTCGAACGATTGCCGGGGTTCCTTGGGCGACCCCCATCTGCACAGACGAGTCGAAATCTGGGGTGCAGCAATCGCTGCACCCGGAATGCCTGGCTCTCGGGCGCAACCTACGGAAGAAAAAGCGAAAAAGCGCTCTTTGAACGGGGCGCTCGCGCGGTTCCGCTGCACCCTCGAATAGGCCCTCAGTCCCTTTCCGAGAGGGATAACTTATTCGATAAAAAGGCAATCTTCGGTTAGGACAGCGTTGGCATTGTATCTGCTATGTAATGGAGCAGACGGCCATCTTCCTCTCGCGGTTTTCTACCCGCGCGGCGCGAAGCAGATCGCCGGATTTTCCATCAACGCACTCTTTAAGGAGCTTTTGCCATGTCAGCGCCAACCTTCTCTGCCTCCAAGCGCGTCGCCCTCGCCGTTTCGGGCTTGGTGTACATCTTCGCCGCACCCTTTGTGGTGACCGAGGGCATTCCGTTCATCGCCCTGTGGGTCATCGTGGGCTTCGGTTTGGCCCGCCAGATGGTGCTTGCCGTCGCGCCGGCGGGGTTCCGTTCCCCGTTCGCAGGACACACGGAAAGCAAGCAAGAGCGGCAAACCTCGCGTATGACCTTGCAGGTCGGTAGCCCCAAGACCGCCTGACTCGCGCTCGCTGTCGGCCAGGGAAGTGCGATGCACACGGCCGATAGTCCCCGCTACTCCCGGCAGGGGGCCAAAGGCGGGCGTGGACTTGAGGTAGCCCTTGGAATAAAAAAAAAGGACTTTACCTGGCCGCCCACTGGCTGCCGGCCCCAGCGTCAGCGCCCAGCGATGCCCTCGGTCCCGGTGTAGACGAGGATGTGCGGAAAGGGGGCTCGGCGCCCTCTACCCCGCCGTTCAGCAAGGGGGCGCGGTGGAGCAGGTTGACCGCGATGTGGAGCCAACCCGGCTCTCCGAAGCCGAGCGCATCCGGCCAGAGAAGCCGGTCGTCCTATACCAGGGTCTCGATCCGACCGTCCAGGCTCAGGACGGCGATGGCGTTATGCCGATAATAGTGATTGCCCTCGGCGTCGGTAGAGGCCCCGTCCGAGACCGGCTTGGGGCCGGCCTACGCGATGGCCGCGGCGATTGCCTCGTCCCTCGCCCCTTCGCGTAGTAGCCGCGCCGGGACCCGGTACCAGGTCTCGCCGTTCATCGCCCCGAAGAAGAGGGTCTCGCCGTCCGCGGACAGGGTGATGGGATTCACCGCGATGCGGACCGGCTTGACCTTTCCGTCCTCGCTCCGCAGGCCGATCGGACGCCCCTCCATCACCAGATCCACGTCTTCCGCACCCAGGGCAGGGGAGGCGGTGAAGCGCCGCGAGTTCTT
>JBFYWS010000245.1:0-3222 GCA_041310935.1 Desulfobacteraceae bacterium
TGACCAGTGCTGCCGCCGTGTCGGCCTTGCCGCAGATGCTGACGCCGATGCTGACGGTCAAGCCGAGAGGTTCGCCGGAATCCACCCCCTCCAACAGATAGCGCGTGGCGGCGATGGTCTGACAGATCTGCCGGCCCTTTTTGACGGCATTCCGAAGCGAGGCGCCTGGCAGAATGATGGCAAATTCCTCGCCGCCGTAGCGCGCCAGGAAATCCTCGCCGCGGATCGACTGCCGACACTTGTTGGCCACCGCCGCCAGCACGCTGTCGCCGACGGGGTGGCCGTAGTTGTCGTTGATGCGCTTGAAGTCGTCGATGTCGATCATCAGCAGCGCGAAATCCTGCGCTTTCACCGTATTTTTCTCCACCAGTTCGCCGAGAAAGCGGTCAAACGTGCGGCGGTTAAATACCCCGGTCAACCCGTCGCGTTCGGACTCGGTGCGCGCGCTCTTGAGCTCGGTGTTCAGCACCGCAACCTGCTTCGACAGGGACTCGATCTTGGCGACGTCGCGGGATTCCTTCTCGCGCACCGTCTCGCGCATGTTGTCGACTTCCTGCATGAGCGCCTGCTTGAGCCGCTTGATGTCGTCCAGGTGGGTGATATCCTCGATGCGTTGGCTCTGCTCGAGGATGTTGTGGTTGTAGTCGCGGTTATCGGAGTCCATGGCCACCATCGCCCGGGTCAGGATGTCGATGATCTCTTTAAACTCCGCTTCACGCTCGCGCAGGTAGTCCTTCTGCCGCTGGGCGAACGTGCTGATACCGCTCTTGCGCGACTCAAACAGGGCCTCGACGCGGCTGAGCTTCTCTTCGGCGGCAAGCCTCTCCGCGAGTTCCCCGAGGCCGGCCTTGAAGGCGGGTGCGTCCAGCTCCTGGACATCGAGGGCGAACTCCCGGGTACACTGCAACAGGGCCCGCGCCGCCAGCAGCAAAAACGCGCATTTTTTATCACTGCGGTCGAGCTCGGCCGAAAGATCGACGCTTTCGCGACCGTCTTCCTCTTTTTTCATGAAGTTCAGAAACATGTCTTCCCTCCATTCGCGTCGAACCGATCAGGCGGCCTGAGCCAGCAGCATCGCGTCCTCGCTGCTCAGGACCCGCGTGATGTCCAGCAGGATCTTGATGCCGCCGCCCATCTTGGCCAGGCCCAGGATGTAATCCGTGTTGAGCTTGGTTCCGAAGGACGGCGTGGGCTCGATGTCCTCGGACTTGATGTTGAGCACCTCCGAAACCGCATCGACCACGACCCCGACCTGCACCGTGCCGGCCTGCCCGGAAATCTCGACGACGATGATACAGGTCCGCTCGGTGTAGTCCATGGCAGGCATGCTGAACCTCAGGCGCAGGTCCATGACCGGGATCACTTTCCCGCGCAGATTAACGACGCCCTTGATATACTCGGGGGTCTGGGGTACGGAAGTGATCGGCATCATACCGATGATTTCCTTGATCTTGAGAATGCTGATGCCGTACTCCTCGCTCGCCAGGCTGAAGGTGAGGTACTTGCCTTCTTTGTCAGCCATGACTTTCACGGCCTGAGACATCTTTTGCTTTTCCTGAATCATTTCAATCTCCTTTGAAGGGTAAATTAGGGGTTGTCCGGGTGTCGGCCATCTATCGATCCAACCGGACCGGCCAGCATAAGAAAGGTACCTGCAGGCGCACACAGGGGAAAGACCCAGGCGCTGACCGCTAATTTCCCCCGCCGCCGGGTGTTGATGAAGACATCTCCGGCCACGAAGCCGGGCTTCTCCTCCAACGCGATGCGCTTGAGCGACGAGATGACGTTGGGCAGTGAAGAGGGGTGGATGATCTTTTCGATCCCCAGCCCGATCAGCGCGTTTTCGGACACCTCGCACATTTCCGCCCAGCCGGCGTTGCCGCCCCAGACGCTCAGTCCCTTGAACACGGCGGCAGGGAAATCGATCTGGTGGATGAACCGGAAGCGCGCAACGAACATGTCCTGGTAGTACCGGCACTGCCGGCAGGCGTCCGGGCAGCCGGAGTTGCCGTTGTCGCGGACGCTGAAGCACTCCTGCACCTGGTGTCGGAACGCCGTGCACCGGTCGCATTGGTGGCCGTTGTCCTTGCCCTGCCAGAACTGCCAGCAGGTTTGAAAACTCTTGAAGACCGGCCCCTCCGAACCCCCGTTGCCCAATTCAGGCGGAATCGGCTGGCCCGATGATTTTAGAAAATGCAACAGGTCTTCCACCGGGATAGCGTAGTTCCGACCCATCCGTTGCGCAAAGACCTTCCTTGAACGGACCCAGTAGCCGACCGTCGTGCGTCCGACCTTGCAGATGACGGCTGCCTGGGAAACAGTCAATGTTTTCGGTGCGTTCATCATGCCAGTGTTGACCACTCGTTATATACCCGGATAGCGGTAGTTGCCGGCAAAGCGTAACCCGTATTCGCACAGCCGCGTGCGGGACCTGCCTGCGCAGGCAACGCCCAGAGTCGCGCCAATCGGCCCAGACTGCCCGGGCGGGCGGCCCCGGGTGCGACCCCTCCGTGCGGGACTGTTCCATATATCGGCCGTACCGGCCAAAACTTGAGACCATTCTAACTCGATGCGGCGTTCGGTTGCGTTGATGCCAGCCGATCGTCCGGATAATGTCCCATGGGCAAATTTTGACCTGCAGATTGAACGGATGACGGAATTTTGACGGATTTTTTGATCAAAACCCGTTGGATGATAACTGAACGTCAGCCGGTCATCATCCAATGCGAAAGCTGTCATTTATTTTAACATTCCTAAATAACTATTTATTTACATATGCCCACCGGCTGAGCGCAACTTTTTAACCCGAACTTTAAGAATTGGCACCAGATTTGCTTATATATTGCCAAACGGAATGAAGTTACCTCCTTTCCTTCATTCCCACCTCCGACTGACCCTGTTAGGACACCCCCCCTAACAGGGTTTTTCTTTGATTCGGAAGTTCATGCTCGAAGAACTTCACCCTGCTTAAAGCTTGCCAATACAAGGGTTATTTCTATACGATTAGGACGATGTGGACGATGATATTCGAGGAATATTTCAACTACAGGTGAGGTGTAGAATTTCGGTTTCGGATTATTTCAGCTATAACCGAATTGTGCAATTTCTCGAACTCTATCCTGTTGGGGTTGTGTAACCGAATCAATTAGCCTCGAAAATGATATCTGGCTCCAACACCGTATTGATTGTTTCGCTTGTCACACCATTTGACTTCCGCAACCG
>JBFYWS010000281.1:0-8534 GCA_041310935.1 Desulfobacteraceae bacterium
GCTTGCTTCTTGTTCTGCTCGAAGAGCAATATCGGGTCTTCCTTGTTGAACACGACATCCTCGCTGATCACGCACTCCTTGACGTTTTCGAGCGACGGCAGGTCGTACATGATGTCGAGCATGCACGATTCCATGATGGCGCGCAGGCCGCGCGCGCCGGATTTGCGCTTGACCGCCTCTTTCGCGACGGCGGCGAGGGCGCTGTCCGTGAAGCGCAGATTCACCCCTTCCATCTCGAAGAGCTTCTGGTACTGCTTGATCAGGGCGTTCTTCGGCTCCTTGAGTATTCGGATGAGGCTCTCCTCGTTCAGCTCGTGCAGGGTCGCGATCACCGGAAGGCGCCCCAGGAACTCCGGGATCATGCCGTATTTGATCAGATCCTCCGGCTGCACCATTTTGAGGGTGTCGCTGACGGTGCGTTCGCTTTCACCGACGATCTTGGCGCCGAACCCCATGATCTTCGGTCCCAAGCGGCGCTTGATGAGCTTTTCGAGGCCGGTGAAGGTCCCGCCGCAGATGAAGAGGATGTTGGACGTGTCGACCTTGATGAAATCCTGCTGGGGGTGCTTGCGACCGCCTTTGGGCGGCACACTGGCGAGGGTCCCCTCGAGGATCTTGAGCAGCGCCTGCTGGACGCCCTCGCCCGAGACGTCGCGGGTGATGGAGGGGTTGTCGGCCTTGCTGGCGATCTTGTCGATCTCGTCGATGTAGACGATACCGCGTTTGGCCTTCTCCACATCGTAGTCGGCGTTCTGCAGCAGGGAGAGAATGATGTTCTCCACGTCCTCGCCGACGTAGCCGGCCTCGGTCAGGCTGGTGGCGTCGGCAATGGTGAACGGCACGTTCAGAAACCGCGCCAGCGTCTGCGCCAGCAGCGTCTTGCCGCAGCCGGTCGGGCCGATCAGCAGGATGTTGCTCTTCTGGATTTCGACGTCCCCGGCGTTGAAGGCGGACTCCAGCCGTTTGTAGTGGTTGTAGACCGCCACCGAGAGATTTTTTTTGGCCGGTTCCTGTTCGATCACGTAACCGTCCAAGCGCCCCTTGATCTCCTTGGGAGTCAGGATGTGCGCGGAGTCCTTGGCGTCCTTTTCGGTCTCCTCCTCGATGATCTCGCTGCAGAGCTGAATGCACTCATCGCAGATGTACACCGCGGGGCCGGCAATCAGCTTCCGCACCTCGGACTGATTCTTGCCGCAGAAGGAGCAGAACAGGTTGTCGTTGTCGTCCTTTTTCTTCGCCATGCTATTTCTCCGATTTTTCCAAGCGGTCGAGGTCGTCGCGGTTGGCGATGACGTGATCGATGATGCCGTAGGACTTGGCCTCGAGGGCGCTCATAAAGTAGTCCCGGTCCGTGTCCCGTTGGATCTGGTCCATGGTTTTGCCGCTGTGCCGGACCAGGATCTGGTTCAGGGTCTCTTTCATCCGCAGCATCTCCTTGGCCTGGATCTCGATGTCCGACGCCTGGCCCTGGAACCCGCCCATCGGCTGGTGGATGAGGATGCGCGCATTGGGCAGCGAGTAACGCTTGCCCGGGGAGCCGGCCGTGAGCAGCAGGGCGCCCATGCTGGCGGCTTGCCCGATACACACGGTGGTGATGTCCGACTTGATGTACTGCATGGTATCGTACACCGCTAGCCCGGCCGTCACCAGCCCGCCCGGCGAGTTGATGTAGAAGTTGATGTCCTTGTCCGGATCCTCGGATTCGAGGAACAGAAGCTGCGCAATCAGCAGGTTGGCAACTTCGTCGTTCATGGCGGAGCCGAGAAAAATAATCCGATCCTTGAGCAGGCGGGAGTAAATGTCGTAGGCACGCTCGCCGCGGCTGCTCTGTTCAATGACCATGGGAATCAGGGGCACAATGGTTCTCCTTTTTAAGCAGTTGCGTCCGGCGGCACATCCTCGATTGCGCTGCTGTCGAAGATGAGTTTGAGCGCCTTCTTCTCGAGCAGGGCATGCTTGTAATAATCGAGCTTCTCCTCGTTTCCGCGATAGAAGCCTTTGATCTCCTCGACGGGTTGCTTGAAGTTGTCCGCCATGGACTGGAAGGCCGCTTCAAGTTCCTCATCGCCGATGCTGAGTTTCTCCTGGTCGATGAGGTGACCCAGGATCAGGTGGCGCTTGACCTGCTTCAAGGCCGTGTCACGGTACTTTTCGGCGATGATCTCGCGGCTGAGCCCGGCATCCTCCAGGGAGCTGTTGCGGTAGGAAAAGGAGCGTTCGGCCTCCTCGATGATCCCTTCCAGCTCCATGGTCACCAACACCTCCGGCACCTCGAACTGCGTCCGGCCGAGCAGGCCGGTGAAGACCTGTTCGTTGAGCTCCTGCTCGACGCGCTTTTCGTAGCCCTGGGTGAGGTTGGTGCGGATCTCCCGTTTGAGATCCTCCAGGGTCTCGAACCGGCCGGTGCGCTTGGCCAACTCGTCGTCGATGTCGGGAAGGATCTCCTCCCGGATCTCTTTTAAAGACACGTTGAAATCGATGGCCTGGCCGGCCAGTGCCTTGTTCGCGTAGTCGGCCGGGAACGTCACCGGGAACTGCTTGCTGTCGCCGGGGTTCATGCCGACCAACTCCCGGTCGAATTCCGCAAGCGCGTTGCCGGAGCCCACTTTCAACGTAAAGTTCTCGGTCCGGGCCGTTTCGGCAAAGGGTTTGCCATCCCGGAAGCCTTCAAAATCGATCAGCACGTGATCCCCGTCTGATACGGGCCGAGTCTCGGCGATCTGCTGCAGCCGCGCCAGGTTCTTCTGGAGCTGCTTCAGCTGCGCGTCCACCTCACGCTCGCTCACCTGGTAGCTGGACCGTTTCAGGGCGAGGCCCTTGAAATCGAAATCCGCGATCCGCGGGGCGACCTCGACGGTGGCGGCGTAAGCGTAGTCTTTTGGTCCGTCTAGCTCCGGCGGTTCCAGTTTCGGCTGCCCTACCACCCGGAGGTCCTTCTCCTTGATGGCATCGATGAAAGAGCTCTGGATCAGCCGGGAGGAGACGTCGGCCATCACGTCCTTCTTGAACATTTTTTCGAGGACGGAACGGGGCGTTTTGCCCGGCCGAAAACCTTTGATCCGGGCCGTCTTCTTGAGCTGATCGTAGGCCTTGTCGATTTCGCGGGCAACCTCCTCCCGCGGGATTTCGACGCGAAGGTTTTTCTTGACGCTGCTGATGTCTTCTACCGTAACCTGCATGATTTTATCAAAATTCCTTTCTACTGCGTGGGGGCTTTTCGCACCCCAGACAACGAGATGACCTGCCGGAGTGGTGCGAGAGGGGAGACTTGAACTCCCATTCTGTCGCCAGAGCTGGATCCTAAATCCAGTGCGTCTACCAGTTCCGCCACTCTCGCGCACTAACGGAACGCTAACGACCAAAGACAAACAAAACCCCACCTGAGCCGGAACTCGGCCCTAACAGGGGGTAAAAACTCCAGAAAGGTCTTTTTGAAGCCAATGGGGCCAGTATAAAGACAAAACATAGAGATGTCAACTCAACCTCGGGTTTTTGAAAGCAACCCGCCTGAAGCAGACATCAGAACGCTTGCCTTGGGGCCGGCTGCGTGTTAGTAATAGGCTTTATTCGGGGCGTGGCGCAGCCTGGTAGCGCACCTGCTTTGGGAGCAGGGGGCCGTCAGTTCAAATCTGACCGCCCCGACCATAATAAAATGCAAATACAGATTGTTAAGGCTCAATATTACGACCGCCGGCTGTGGGGCGGCCCGCCGCCGGCGTTTGAACTTGAATGAAACACACCATGCCGCCGCAACATCTGCATGCCCGCGAATACGGTTCAGGCGCCCCGCTGATCATCCTGCACGGTCTGTTCGGATCCTGGGTAAACTGGCACCCGGTGGCCAAGGCGCTGTCGCACCGCTTCAGGGTGCATGTCGTCGACCAGCGCAATCACGGGGACTCGTTTCACCGCCGCCGCTTCGACTACGACGCCATGGCAGAAGACGTCCGGGATTTCATGAGTGCGCACCGACTCGCGAAAGCCGCGCTGCTCGGCCACTCCATGGGCGGCAAGACCGCCATGCGATTCGCGGCCATGTTCCCGGCGCAGGTGGCGAGGCTCATCGTGGTCGACATCGCCCCCCGGGGCTACCCGCCATCGCAAACCGACGCAATCGAGGCGCTCACGCGGCTGGATCTTTCCCGTATTGCAACACTCCGGGAGGCGGACAAGCACCTGCAGCCGGCCATTCCCGACCCGGGCCTGCGGCGTTTCCTTTTAAAAAACCTGAAGCCTGCGCAAGACGGCCGCTACCGCTGGAAGGCAAACATTGAAGCCATCCGCCGAGCCTACCCCGGCCTCTGCGGCCCCGTGGCATTGAATCCCTGGCACGGGCCATGCCTCTTCGTGCGCGGGGAACACTCGGATTACATCCGCGACAGCGATTGGCAGGATATCCGGACCGTTTTCCCGCAGGCGCAACTCTGCACCCTGCCCGCCACCGGGCACTGGCTGCACGTGGACGACCCGGCCGGCTTCGCGCGCACGGTGACATGCTTCATGGAAACCCCCGATCCCGGCATTTTTCTCTTGACTAATCGCCCGACATCGTAAATTGGTAACAGGTTGCGCATGCGCACGAGCAGGCAAGCCCCCGCACGGGCGCCGTCGAAAGCAGCTCGCACAAACGATCCACCCGCCTCAAGGAGGATACATGGCACATCCGCCTGCCGCCGACCGCAGCAGCCGGCCGACCGACGCCTCTCCGGGAATTCCCGAGCCGATCCTGCTCGGCATGTACCGGAATATTTACGCCACGCGGCGCTTCGAGCTCACGTGCATCGAGTTCTACCGCCAGGGGCTGATCCGCGGTTATCTGCACCCCTACCTCGGGGAAGAGGCTGTGGCGGCCGGCGCCTGCGCGGCCCTGCGGCCGCAGGACTATATCGCCAGTACCCACCGCGGCCATGGGCACTGCATCAGCAAGGGGGCCGACCTGCGGCTGATGATGGCCGAGATCACGGGCAAGGCCACCGGCTACTGCAAGGGGCGCGGCGGGTCGATGCACATCTCCAGCAAGCAGTTGAACCACCTCGGCGCCAACGGCATCGTGGGGGGCGGCATCCCCATCGCCACCGGCGCGGGCATGGGCATCAAGGTGCGGCAGACCGACCAGGTGGTCATCGCCTTCTTCAGCGACGGCGCCTCGAACAACGGCGTGTTCGCCGAGTCGTTGAACCTGGCCGGCATTTACCAGCTGCCGGTCATCTACATGCTGGAAAACAACCATTATGCCGTCTCCACCCCGATCGAGTGCGCCACGGGCTGCTGCGACCTCGCCGGTCGGGGACCGGCCTTCGGGGTGCCCGGGGTCTGTGTCGACGGCAACGACGCACGCGAGGTCTACCGCGAGACCCTCCAGGCCGCCGCGCGCGCCCGCCGCGGTGAAGGGCCGACCCTGATCGAGGCCAGCACCTACCGCCACGGCGGACATCACGTGAACGACCCGGGCCTCTATATGGACCCGCAGACGCTCGCGGCGTGGAAGGAGCGCGATCCGCTCACGCTCATGCGCCGGGCGCTCGGCGACGACGCCAAAGCCCGCGCGATCGAAGAGCAGGTCGAGGCCGAACTGGAAGCGGCGGTCACGTTTGCAACGGAAAGCCCGGAGCCGTCGGTGGCGGAATTTCTATCCGGTATTCCGGACTGATTGCGCATGGCCGGCATGACGACATCGTAAAAAGAGGATTACGGTGCGACGCTCCGAATCGGTAATGAAGTGTCGCCCTTGAAGGAGTGGCTCCCGGCCTTCGTAGCCAAAGCACCTTCGGCGGAGTAGGCTCCAGCCACGATCATCGCGGCAAGATGCCGCTCCCACAGAAAAACATCCATTTTCACAGGAACCAGCGCTATGACGGAAATCATGTACCGCGAGGCCCTGCGCCGGGCGCTCGACGAAGAGATGCAGCGGGACCCGCTGGTGTTCATCCTGGGGGAGACGATCGCCGAGCGCGGCGGTTCCTACAAGGTCACCGAAGGCCTGGTGAAAAAATACGGTCCGCGCCGCGTGGTCGACACCCCCATCGCCGAGGCCTCCTTCACGGGCATGGCGGTCGGCGCGGCGTTAGTCGGCTGCCGGCCCGTCGTCGAAATCCTTTTCATCGATTTCGCCATGCTGGTCATGGACCAGATCGTCAACCAGGCGGCCAAATACGAGTTCATCTCCGGCGGACAGGGCAAGATCCCCATGGTGCTGCGCACCCAAGGGGGCGCCGGCAACGGGCTTGCCGCCCAGCACTCCCAGAGCCTGGAGGCGCTCTTCTACCACATCCCCGGGCTCAAGGTGGTCATGCCCGCGACGCCCCACGACGCCTGCGGCCTGCTCAAGGCCGCCATCCGCGACGACGACCCGGTCATCTTCATCGAGCACAAGCTGCTCTACATGACCCAGGGCCCGGTCCCGGACGAGGAGTACGTCATCCCTCTGGGCAAGGCCGACATCAAGAAGCCGGGACGGGACGCCACCATCATCACCTATTCTTATATGACCCTGAAGTGTCTCGAGGCGGCCGCGGCCCTGGAAAACGAGGGCATCAGCGTCGAGGTGATCGACCTGCGCACCTTGACCCCGTTGGACACGGAAACGATCCTCGCCTCCGTCCGCCGGACCGGCCGGGCGATGGTCGTCCACGAGGCCTGCAAGCGCGGCGGCGTGGGCGGCGACATCGCGGCCATGCTGATGGAGGAGGCCTACGACGATCTGGACGGTCCGGTGGTTCGGGTCGCCGGCAAGAACACCCCCATCCCCTACAACGTGGCGATCGAGCAGGCCTGCGTGCCCTCGGTGGAGGATATTGTCGAGGGTGTGCTCCGCATGCTATAAAAATAGGGGACTCAGGCAGATAGACTGAAAGCGGATAGGCTGAAGGAAAAGACATGCGCGATCATTATTGCCCTTCAGTCTTCAGCCTTCAGCCTTTCAGGTGCAACGAATGGCAACCAAAATCATCATGCCCCAGGCCGGCCAGGACATCACCGAGGGATTGGTGGTGCGCTGGCTGAAACGCGAGGGGGAATCGATCCGCAAGGGCGAGGTCCTCTGCGAGGTGGAAACCGAGAAGGCGGTCTTCGAGGTGGAATCCCCGGTCGACGGCGTCCTGCTAAAGATCGTCGCCCGGGAAGGCGAACGGGTGCCGATCTTCTCGACCATCGGCATCGTCGGCGCGCCGGGGGAAAAGGCGGAGCCGGACCCGCTGCCCGCCGGGGCGAAAAAAGCGGGGCCGGGTGTCGACGTGGCCGCCATCCGCAAGCGACTGGAAACAGGAGCGCAGGAGCGTGACCGGGCCAAGGCGTCCGGTCGGGCCCGCAAACTCGCCTCCGATCAAGGCATCGACGTTTCCCAGGTTCAAGGCAGCGGGCCCGAGGGTCGGGTCACCGAAAAGGACTTGCTGATCCACGTGGAGAAAAGAAGGATGTCGGGGCCGGCCCTGCGGGGCCGGGTCGTCCCGCTCACCGGGATTCGGCAGGCTATCGCACGCCGCATGTCCCGGAGCAAACAGACCATCCCGCACTTCTACGTGACGGTCTCGGTCGAGGTGGGTGCGGCCCTGGCGCTGCAAGGCCGCCTCAACCCGTCGCCGGGCGGCGACATCTCGATCACCGACCTGATCGTGAAGGCCTCAGCACTGGCTTTGAAGGCGCACCCTCACACCAACTGCCGCATCCAGGAGGAGCGGATCATCTTCCTTGAGGACATCAACATCGGGGTGGCGGTCACGCTGGAAAACGGGGTGGCGGTGCCCGTCCTGCCCAGGGTCGATCAGCTCCCGCTGGGCGAGCTGTCCCGGATGCGCCGGGAGCTCGCCGACTTGGCCAAGGCCGGCAGGCAGGCCAACTTGGAGCCCGCCTGCTTCACGGTCAGCAACCTGGGCATGCTGAACGTGGAAAACTTCATCGCCATCATCAACCCCCCGGAGACCGCCATCCTCGCGGTCGGTTCCATCCAGAAGCGACCGGTCGTGGGCGAGGGCGGCGAGCTCGTCATCCGCGACATGCTGACCATGACGCTTTCGATCGACCACCGCGCCGTGGACGGAGCCCTGGCCGCACGCTTCATCAACACCATCAAAGACCGCCTCGAGAACCCGCAGTCTCTCATATGATGCTGTTGATAGAAAAGATCGCGGCTTTCAGCCGCGATCTTTTCTACGGGTCTCCCGGAACAGGACGGCCGCGGCCAGGAGAATCAACGCGTCTCCGGCCGGCCCCCCGCAGACGAGCATGATCCCGGAAAGTATGACCGAAAAGATCTGGACCTCGGAGTCGACCAGGTAGGCGGAAAAGCTCTGGGGGACGAACAGCATAAAAATCAGGTCCGCCGCAGCCAGCACCAAGAGGCCCCATGCGGCCCAGCGCCGGCGGTTCCACAACCCGACGCCGCAGACGATCAGCGGGACGGCGGCGAGCAGGTATTTAAAACCCAGCAGCCTCAAGACCTCCTCCGGCATCACCGGCTCGTAGGCCAGCCAAAGCAGCGCCTTCAACACGGCCAGCCACCCGATCGCCCACAGCATCCAGGGGAAGTCCGTATCCAT
>JBFYWS010000284.1:0-8357 GCA_041310935.1 Desulfobacteraceae bacterium
TGACCCTTATCGTCGCGCTCGAAGCCAGGCGCGACAAGACCCGCGCCCTCAAGCAGGCGATGATGCAGGAATTACTAACCGGGAGGACGCGACTTGTATGAAGGAAAGCCAGCACACGGAATGGAAGGCGTCGTGGCGCGACGATCATCTGCGCTGGGTCTGCGGCTTCGCCAACGCCGAGGGAGGCCGGCTGGTAATCGGACGCGACGATAAGGGGAGGGTGGTCGGGATTGCGGACGCCACGAGCCTGCTGGAAGGACTGCCCAACAAGATCAGGGATCTGCTCGGCATCATCGTTGAAATCAACCTGCGCAGCGAAGGGGACGCGGAATACCTGGAAGTGGTGACGCCGGCCTACCCCTCGCCGATCAGCTACCGGGGCCACTACTACCAGCGCAGCGGCAGCACTCTGCAGGAATTGAAGGGCGCCGCGCTGGATCGATTCCTCCTGCGCAAGCAGGGACGCACCTGGGACGGCGTGCCGGCGCCGGGCGTGACGGTCAAGGATCTATCGGGCGCCGCGGTCAGGCGCTTCCGCGCGCTGGCCAAGAGCAGCGGCCGGGTTGAGCCCGGCACCCTGCGCGCACCGGTCGCCGACCTCATCGACAAGCTCAGGCTCCGCGAAGGCGCACACCTCAAACGCGCGGCGCTGTTGCTGTTCCACGAAGATCCGGAGCGCTTCGTGAGCGGCGCGTTCGTGAAAATGGGTTTCTTCCGCTCCGAGTCCGACCTGGCGTACCACGATGAGGTGCATGGAGACCTTTTCACCCAAGTCGCGGCTGCCATCGACATACTGCGGACCAAGTATCTCAAGGCCGCCATCCGCTACGAAGGGATTCAGCGCATCGAGTATTTCCCGGTGCCCGATGCCGCCCTGCGCGAGGCCTTGCTCAATGCGCTGGTTCACCGGGACTACGCGGTGGCCGCGCCTGTGCAGATCCGGGTGTATGAAGACCGGCTCGCAATCTGGAATCCCGCCATACTGCCCGAAGGCTGGGGGCTGGATGATCTCCTCGGCAAGCATGCTTCACTCCCGTACAACCCGAACGTGGCCAACGCCTTCTTCCGAGCCGGGGAGATCGAGGCCTGGGGTCGCGGCATCCAGCGCATCTTCCAGGCTTGCCGCGACGCGGGGACCCCGAAACCGCGGGTCCGGCTGGCCGGGCACGACCTGTGGCTGGAGTTCAATTTCGCGCGCGCTTATATCCAGGCCGTGAGCACGACGGGCGGCAGGGAACCGATCACCGAAGCGGGTGCAAGAACTTCGGTGAAAACTTCGGTGAAAACTTCGGTGAAAACGGCCGATGCGCTGCTGGAGCTGTTACGTCGGAACCCGCAAATGACCCTGGCCGAGGTTGCCGCGCAAGTGGGACGAACAGTCCGCGCCGTCGAAATGGCCAGTGCCAAGCTGGTCAAGGCCGGCAGGCTGCGATTCGTTGGGCCGCAGAAGGGCGGTCATTGGGAGGTCCAGCCATGAACGAGCAACCCCGCTCCGAGCGCAAGACGCAGAACCGCGTCATCGCGCTGTTCACCGATCCGGCGCGTCCCGACAACCTCGGCTACCGCTACCTCGGCGAGTGGAACAAGCGGGAGAACAACCGCGCCATCGAGACGGCGATCCTCCGCGAGAACCTTGCGGCGCGCGGCTACTCTCACGCCCACATCTCCGCCGCGCTGCAGAAGCTGGAGACCGCCGCGGACTCAACCGGCATCACGCTCTACCAGGCCAACCTGCGCACCTACCAGCTCCTGCGCTACGGCGTGCCGGTGCAAATCGCCGCGGGCCGGGCGCATGAGACGGTGCACCTGATCGACTGGGAGCGCCCCGAGAAGAACGACTTCGCGCTGGCCGAGGAGATTACGCTCAAAGGCGGCTACCAGCGGCGGCCGGACATCGTCCTCTACATCAACGGCATCGCCATCGCGGTGATCGAGCTCAAGCGCAGCTCGGTAGAGTTGGCCGACGGCGTGCGGCAGCTCATCACCAACCAGGAGGAGATCTTCAACAAGGGCTTCTTCAGCACCGTGCAGCTCGTGCTGGCGGGCAGCGACTCGCAAGGGCTGCGCTACGGCACCACCGGCACGCCGGAGCAGTTCTTCGTGGAGTGGAAAGACGAAGCGGCGGCCGGCGCGGCGCCCCCCGCCGGAGCGCTGCTCGACCGGCCGTTGGCGCAGCTTTGCAACAAGCCCCGGTTGCTGGATCTGGTCCGCAACTTCATCATCTTCGACGCCGGCCAGAAGAAGGTGCCGCGGCCGCACCAGTTCTTCGGCGTGAAGGCCGCCCAGGAGCGCATCGCCAGGCGCGAGGGCGGCGTCATCTGGCACACCCAGGGCAGCGGCAAGAGCATCGTCATGGTGCTGGTCGCCAAGTGGCTGCTGGAACACGACCCCGAGGCACGCATCCTCGTCATCACCGACCGCGACGAGCTGGACAAGCAGATCGAGGGGGTGATGAAGAACGCGGGGGTCATCGGCGCCGGGTCGCCCTCGCCGCGCATCACCTCAAGAGCGGAGTTCGTGCAGAAGCTCGGCGCGCCCACGCCGCGGCTCCTGTGCGCGCTGATCCACAAATTCGACGTGGCCGACCTCAAGGGCGAACGGCCCCCGGTCAGCGGGCGCTTCTATGTGTTCGTGGACGAGTGCCATCGCACCCAGGGCGGCGACATGAACAGGCAGATGAAGCGCTGGCTGGAGGGCGCGATCTTCATCGGCTTTACCGGTACGCCGCTGCTGCGCAAGGACAAGCGGATGACGCGCGACGTCTTCGGCACCTACATCCACACCTACAAGTTCCACGAGGGCGTCGCCGACGGCGTCATCCTGGACCTCAAGTACGAGGCCCGCGACGTGCCGCAGCGGCTGACCTCGCGGGCCGCCATCGACAAGTGGTTCGAGCACAAGACCAAGGGCCTCAACAGCTTTCAGAAGGCGGTGCTGCGCAAGCGCTGGGCGACGATGGAGGAGCTGATGAGCGCCGGCGAGCGCAAGCAGCGCATCATCGCCGACATCATCGAGGACTTCAGCCTCAAGCCGCGGTTGAACAACGACCGCGGTACGGCTCTCCTGGTCGTCGCCTCGATCTACGACGCCTGCCACTACTTCCGGCTGCTGCAGAACACGAGCTTCGGTCCGTACTGCGGGATCATCACCTCCTACGAGCCGAACCACAATGCGATCTCGCGCGAGCCCGTCAACAGCGACGAGCGCTACAAGTTCGACACCTACACCCAGCATGTCCTCAAGAAGGGCCAAACCACCAAGCAGTGCGAGGATGAGACCAAGCGTCGCTTCATCGAGGAGCCGGCGAACATGAAGCTGCTGATCGTGGTCAGCAAACTGCTGACCGGCTTCGATGCGCCAAGCTGCACGTACGTCTACCTCGACAACGAACTGCGCGACCACAACCTGTTCCAAGCTATCTGCCGCACCAACCGGCTCGATGGCGACGACAAGGACTACGGCCACATCGTCGACTTCAAAGAGCTCTTCGGCGACGTGCAGGAGGCGATCGCCGTCTACAACTCCGACGAGCTGGACATCGACAAGGGGGGCGGCGGGGACAACAACATCCATCTCAAGGACTGGCTGGAGGAGGGCAAGAATAAGCTCGACGAGGCCCGCGAGGCGCTGCGCTATCTTTGCGAACCGGTTGCACTGCCGCGCGAGGTGGAGCAGTTTCTTCACTTCTTCTGCGGCGACGCCGCCAGCCCGAAAGCGCTGAACGAGACCGAGGCGCTTCGGGTTTCGTTCTACAAGGCCGTGGCCGCCTTTGTCCGCGCCTACGCCGCTATCGCGCAGGACCTGACCGAAGCCGGGTACGCCGACGCCGAATCGGCCGCGCTGCAGAAAGAGGTCGCGTTCTGCGGCGAAATCCGTTCTGCCATCAAGAAGCATTCCGGTGAGGAGCTCGACATCAAGCCCTACGAGGCGGACATGCGCCACCTTCTCAACACGTACATTCAGGCCGACCCGGCGGCTGACCTGGGAGAGCTGGGCGAGATGTCGCTGACCGAACTCATCATCGAGACCGGCATCCACGACGCCATTGCCAGAAAGCTCAACGAAAAGGGTAAGCTCTCGAAGAATGCCATAGCCGAAGGGATCATCAACAACGTCCGCAAGACCATCATCCGCGAGCAGCTCACCGATCCTCGGTTCTACGAGCAGATGTCGAAGCTGCTCGATGACCTCATCAAGCAGAACCGGGCGGATGCAGCGGCGTATGAAGAGTTTCTGCGGAAGGCCGAGGCCCTTGTGAAGCGGCTCGCGTCGAAGCAACCCGAGGCTGGGGTGCCCGCCGCTCTGCACGGGAAGCGGGAGGCAACAGTCATCTACAACAACCTGCCGCGGATTCTTGCGGCGGGGCGCGCCCAGGCTGCTGAAGTCGCTGAGACCCACTCCGAATACGGGGACGAGCGCCTCAGGTTGGCCCTGGCGATCGACCACGTCATGCGCGAACGGGCGCCAGCGGGCTGGAAGGGCGACCAGGCACGCGAAGCGCAGGTCCTGAACGCGCTGTTCCCGCTTCTCAACCGTGACCGCGCGGCGACCCGCGCGCTGTTCGAGCTGGTCACGAACCAGCCGGGGTACTGATGGCTGAGACGATCCAGATTGGCGACATTGTCATCGCGATGACGCGCAAGGACATCAAGCATGTTCACCTGTCGGTGCACCCGCCGAGCGGACGCGTCACGCTTGTCGCGCCGATGAGAACACGCCCTGAGGTGGCCCGCGCCTATGCGGTGTCCAAGCTCGGTTGGATCCGTGACCAGCAGGCGAAGCTGCGTGGGCAGGCGCGGGAAACACCGCGGCAGTTCGTCGAGCGTGAGAGCCACTACCTCTGGGGAAGGCGCTATTTGCTCTCTGTCAGGGAAGAAGCGACGAAGCCCTCCATACGGCTCAGCCACCGCAGGATCATGCTCACCGTGCGCCCCGGCAGCAGCAGGGCCAAGCGTGAGGCGGTCATGCATGAATGGCACAGATCCCTCCTGCACGCCGCGGTACCCGAACTGATCCGCAGGTGGGAGCCGAAGCTGGGCGTCGAGGTGGCCGGTTACTTCCTCCAGCGCATGAAGACGAAGTGGGGCGGCTGCAACCACAGCGCGCGGAACATCCGCCTGAATACAGAACTCGTGAAGAAGCCCAAAGATCTGCTCGAGTACGTGGTCGTCCACGAGATGCTTCACCTGATCGCGCCGACCCACAGCGAGCAGTTCCTCACGCTGATGAGCAAGCACTACCCGGCATGGCGCGAGGCCAGGGCAGAGCTGAACGAGCTGCCGCTGGGCGCGGAAGCCTGGAGGCGGTAGAGCTTTGTCCAAGGAGCGGGGACTGGCAGGTAACGGCGCGAAGAGTCATTTAATCGGGTAGCCGAGGGTTTTTCTCCCCCAGCCCCCACACCACCTATCAAGCGGCCCATGCCCGGCGTACACAACCGGTTGCAGCGGACGATCCGCTGCGCGGCCCGCCGGCCTTAAAGTTGGGGGGGGAACCGCGTTTGGCCTCCCGGCATTCTAATTGCGGCATCGCCAGCCTCCGGCAACCGCTGCAATACTTCAATGATGCCCCCTGCCGTAAGGGTTTCGATAACCGGGCATGATGCGACGACATGCTGCCGGGGCCTTCTGGCCCCCCGTGAATACATCACCCCCTGTGTGATCGGAGTGCAATGAAAAAGATTTTCGTCAAAAGCGACAACATGGCCACCCTGGTCTGCGATGGCTGCGGAAAGCGGTACCGGAGGGATGTCAGCCGGTTTACCCGTCTTGAGCGCGAGGTTCGCCTGAAATGGACCTGTCCCTGCGGCGCAATCAACCGCGCGACTCTTGAACGGCGCAACCATATTCGCTTCAAAGTGAACCTGTCGGGGAAATTTTCCTTTTATTCCCAGGACGGCAAATTTTCGATGGTGCCACTGGTCGTCGTGGATATCTCCCGGGGCGGCTTGCAGTTTAAACGGCGAACGGGCCTCGCCAAGTACCCGTTTCAGGAAGGGGATCATCTCACCGTGCAGTTCGATCTCGACGATCAGGACAGGTCGTCGGTCTACCGGGAGGTGGGGGTGCGCGCCATCCGCAAAGACGGCTCGGTAGGCGCGGAATTCGTCTCGAAGGAGCATTACGACCGCTTGGGCCCCTACCTGCTGTACCGCAGCGCCTGATTGGGTCGTGCGGCCGGTGGTGGCACTCTCCCGCCCACCTTTGCGCCCTCAAAACAGCTGCAGCCGCTCACGGTAGGCGTCGATCACCTCCCGCGGGTCATGGGTGATCACGATATTGTCCTTGACCCAGGCCGGCGCCCGGCCCTTGGCGACCATCTGGTGGATCTGGCGGGTCATGTCCTCCCAGAAGCGCCCGTCGCCGTCGGTGTCGAAGAGGATGACGGGGACCGGCTCCATGATCGAGAGCTTCATGTTGCACAAGGTGATCCCCAGCTCCTCCAATGTGCCCAAGCCACCGACATTGAAAATCGGGAACGAGGCGACCTCAAACCATTTCTGCCGGCTGTGGCGGCAGGTGGACTGGAAGACCTGGCAGAAGTCCACGTCGGTGGTCATGGACTGATCCGTGATTTCCAGAAAGTTGGCTCCGGAGAGGATGCCGCGCGCCTTGGCGAGGGAGTTGACCTTCTCCATCACCCCGCTGCCGCCGCCGGTGACGATGCCGATATGGCGCCCCCAGAAGTCCACGAGCGCGTCCAGCAGGGCTTCCAGGCGCTGCACGCCCCGGGCGTCGAGTTCGATGGTGGAGCCGTAGAAGGCGAACAGCATGGACTTGTGGAAATCCGACAGCCGTTCGGGGGTTACGAAATAGCCCATGCCGTCGCGCATGGTGTGGGCCATGATGCGCCGGGTCAGGCTGGAGACCCAGAAGACCTGCACCCCGAAGGTGTGGTATTCCTGCAGGCGGCTGTGGTCGTTCTGGGAGAGAAACGGCCCGTGTTCCCGGGAGGGTTCCAGAAAGTAGAGGGTGTCGATTTTACCCTCGCAGACCACGTTGATGATATCGCGGTGTTCGATGATGTTGGGAAAATACTTGAGCACCAGGGCCGAGGGTTCGTCGATGGCCGTGTCCCTGAGCCGGGCGGTGGCGTACTGGTGGGCGCAGCAGCTGCGCACCGAGAAATCCCGCCGGGCGACGGCGCATTCGGCCATCGTGGCGGCGCAGGGCGCGTCCGGCCCGTTGACGAAAAAGCGCGGCTCCTCGGTGGGCTTCGAGAGCAGCCCCACCGGTTTGTCGAGAAAATTGCAGGTCGCCGGCCGCAGCGCGTCCAGCCGCGCCCGCAGCACCTGCATTTCCTCAAAGGTGTAGCGCGGCCGGCCCTTGTCGCTGCGCCGGCGGCTGGGCCGGATGGTGGGCGCCCGGTAGATTTTGGCGGTGATCAGCGGGTTGACCAGCAGGTGCGCGGTGCGGTTGACGATTTCAAGGTAAATGCGGATGCCGCGGGTTTTGATGGGATCCAAGATCGTTGCGGGCAGGTGGCCGCCCAGTTCAAAACCGCTTTGCAGGACCACGTAGTGCTCGTTGAGGTACATGGAGCAGGTGGTGATGACCCCTTCGCCGGCCGGGATTTTGAGGGCCCTCACCGGCCGCCGGACCTGGTGGCGGCCGAGGATTTCACGGCCGTTGTCCTTGATCAGGATGCGCCCCAGGACCTCCCGGCCGATGGGCGCTTTCAGCTCGCAGACCACACGGTGGGGGGCGATCACGATGCTGCCGTCGCTGGAAATCGAGGTCGATGCCGGCAGTTTCAGCGCCGAGTCCTCGATCGCCGCCAGCACCTGGTCGGAGGTCATCAGAGCGTCGGCGTCGCAGTAGACCAGGCGGCCCACCGGCAGGCCGGCCGTAAAAAAATCGCGCAGCAGGTCGAGGCCCGGGTAGCCGGCAATCACCTGGGTGGCGGTCAGATCCAGGACGGCCGTACGCCCGTCCAAGCTGTCCGGGGTGAGCGGAGGGCACTTGATCTGCACCCCCAGCCGGGCGATGCGTGAGCGTTCGCTGTAGATGACGTCGCGGGGCTGATGCCGGATGCACTCGATCAGACGATCGGAGAGGCTGAAGGTTGCCTGGAAGCGGATCTGCCGGCCGTTTGACTCCGAAACCCGCGTGATCAGACCGTCGGGGGTCTGCAGCAAACCGCGAAAAAGTTGGGGGGTGGCTTCTGGTGTGATCATGTGCTCGTTTCTGTAATGGGTCTCCGGGAAAAATATCCAACGCCATCCGCCGGTCGGCAGGGCGCAGGCTTCAGGGCCCCGGGGCGCGAACGGGCGGCTACCTGGCGCCGGCCCCGAAACAGCTGCCGGCCTCCTGCCAGCGACCGGCTTTGACCCACCCGTATTTTTCCCTGAAGAGCGTGTC
>JBFYWS010000285.1:0-2790 GCA_041310935.1 Desulfobacteraceae bacterium
TGATGTGCAGGTTGTCCATGCCCGGGGTCATGAGGATGTCTTCGATCTCGAAATCGCCCAGCATGACGTCGGAGATCGTCTCGACGACCTCGCCCCACTGGTAGTTTCCGAGCACGCAGTCCGTGATCCCGGGCTCGCGCGACAGGCCGAAGACCCGGTGCACGCTGGGCTTGCGCAGGTCGGCATCCACCAGCAGGACCTTGTTGCCGGCCTGCGCCAGGCTGAGGGCCAGGTTGACCACATTCAGGGTCTTGCCCTCCTGAACAAAGGAACTGGTGAGCAAAAACAGCTTGCCCTTCGACTCCAGGCGCAGGAACTGCAGGTTGGTGCGCAGGGCCCGGAACGACTCCGCCGCCTGGGATTTGGGCTCGTAGTGGATCGCCAGGTCGTGCGCCCGGATGCGCGGGCCCTCGCCCCGCTCCGGCTTCCCCTTTTTCTTGGGATCGTTTTCCAGCTGAGGGATCACGCCCAGGACCGGCACCTTCAACAGCTCCTCCACATCCTCGATGGTGCCCATGGAGGTGTCGAACACCTCGGCCAGAAACACCAGCACCACCCCGAGGATCAGCCCCATCACCGCACCGGTCAGCAGGATCATCAGCTTCGAGGGAATGTTAAAGGGCTTGTCCGGTGTAACGGCGGGCTTCACGACGGAGACCTCCTCCATCTTGCCGGACTCCTGGATCTGGACCTCCTGGTATTTGGCCTTGAGCTGGGAGTAGAGCGACTCCTGCAGCCCCACCTCCCGTTGCAGCCGGACCATCGCCAGCCCTTTTTCCGGCAGGCTCTGGTTCTCGCGCTGCAGCGACTCCACCCGCCGGGCCAGATCGGCTTCCCGGGCCGTGGCGGCCTGCTGGTTGGATTGCAACTCCCTCTGCACCTCGCGGTGCACCGCCTCGATCTCGTGGGTGACCTCCTCGACCTGCGGGTGCTTTTCGGTGAAGGAGATCATCAGCGTCTGGCGTTTCAGGTTGAGCTCGCTCAGCTTGTTGCGCAACTGCCCGAGCGATGAGCCCGGGGGCGCCGACATCAGGATGCCCATCAGCCGGTCGGCCTGGCTTTTGCCGGCGGCTTCGAGCGCTTTGAGCTGAAATTCGATCTCCGCCCGCTCGGCCCGGACGCGCTCGCGCTCGCTTTGTACGGAGTGCAATTTGTTGAGGGTCTCCGCAGTCTGGGCATCCAGTGCGATCAGGCCGTTTTGCTCCCTGAAGGCCTGCAGCGCGTGTTCGGCCTGCTTCAGCTTCTCCGAGGTCAGGTGCAACTGCCCCTCGATGAAGGCCCGGGTCTCGAAGGTCTTCTTGTTGTTCTGCTGGATGTTGTAGTCGCGGTAGGCCTGGGCGAGCACGTTGGCGACCCGCGCGGCCTCGTGGGCGTCTTCCGAGACCACCCGGATGTTGATGATATGGGTGCCCTCCTGGGGCTTGGCCTCCACCATGAGCTTCAGGCGTTGCATCGTTGCCAGGTAGGAGGCCTCCGTCAGCGTTTCTTTCGCGACCGCCGGGGCCGGTATCCACCCCAGCAGGCCAGCGGCCTTCTTCAGCACCGGGTAGCTGGCGATGATGTAGGCGTGGGTTTCCATGTTCTCCTGCTGCTGCCAGTAGCCCCCGGTGAAGATTGAGGCCAAATTGGAGAACCGGTCGATCTTGATGGCCGAGCCCGCCTCGTAGAGCGGGGAGGGCTCGCGCAACTTGGCAAAGCCATAGCTGCACAGGCTGACCAGCAGCACCATCGCCAGGATCGACGCCTTGCGCTTGCGGATGATGCGCCAGTAATCTCTGAGGTCGACGTCGTACTGTGCCATGCGAACGTTCCTTACTTCACGCCGGTGATGTCGGCCGCGCTGTTCCAGTCGACGACGACCCGCGCGGGCCAGAGCACAAGTTCCAGCAACGGCCGGACTTGATCGTAGAAGAGTTTGATGTCGCCGAAGCCGCTGCGCGGCACGTACACCAGATCCCCGCTGGCGAGCAGGAGGTTCTGCGACCGGTCGCCGCTCTCCACCAGGCGGGCAAGGTTGGCCGAAAGGATCTCGGGCCGGGTGATGTCGCCGCGCACCACCCGGGTGTCCGCCCGGTAGGCGAAGGGCGTGGTGCCGCCGGCATCGGAGATGGCGTCGATCAGCCGCATTTCAGGTCCGCTGAAGGTGTAGGCCCCCGGTTTCTGAACTTCGCCGAACACATACACCCGGTTGGTCTCCTTGGACAGGGTCGGCAGGTAGAGCAGGTCCCCGTCGTTCAGCACCAGGTCCTGGGTGAGATCCCCCTGGATGATCGTCTTGTAGAGGTTCAGCGAAACGGTCTCCCCGTCCTTGCGCCGGATACGGACCGATTTCAGGTCCGCGTTATCGGCCGGCCCTCCCGCCAGCGTGAGCACTTCGAGCACGGTGGTTTTCCCTTGCAGCTTGTACTCGCCCGCCCCGGACCCGGAGACACCCGTCCGGCCGAACGCGCCGAGCAGTTTCACCGACTTGCTCTTGTGCTGCTTGACGAGCACGTCGACCCGCGGCTTCTTCAGGTACTGCTCGAGCCGCGCCGTCAGCACCGCGTCGAGTTCGCTCGCCGTCAGGCCGTTGACCGGCAGGTTCTCGACCAGGCCGAAGGAAATCCGCCCGTCCGTCCGCACCAAAATCTCCTGACGCACCGCCGTGCTGCCCTCCCAGAGGGCAATCTCCAGGATGTCGCCGCCCCCGATTTTGTATTCGGCCGCACCGTTGACAACCTTGAACACGTCGTTCTCGCGCAAGCCGGCGGCCCCGGGCCGCGGCTCGGCCACGACCGCGGCGGAATTCAC
>JBFYWS010000545.1:0-6807 GCA_041310935.1 Desulfobacteraceae bacterium
AGGCAGGTAGCCGCCGTTGCCAGCCGCCTGCGCTTCGTCAAACCACGCCTGGCAGTCAACGTCGGCGACCGGGTCAAAGTGGGCTCGTTGCTATTCGCGGACAAGCGCCGGCCGGAGGTCCAGTTCCGCTCGCCCGGCGGCGGGACGGTCAGTGCCGTGAACTTCGGCCCGCGGCGCCGGCTGCAGGAGGTCGTGGTTACGCTGGACGTCGAAGAGGCCTACGAGGAGTTCCCTCGGGTTTCGGATGCCGATCTCGAATCGATCGGCCGGGAGCGGCTCATCGAGCTTGTCATTGGCGGAGGGCTTTGGCCGCTCATACGTGAGCTTCCCTTCCGCGATGCGGCCCGGCCGGAGACCGCGCCGCCGGCGATATTTGTATACCTCGACAACCTCGAGCCGTTCCATCCGCTGCCGCGGGTCTACGTGGACGGGCGTTGGGACCTTCTGGCCTTCGGCCTGCGGGTGCTCGGCCGGCTTGCCGGCAAGCCGGCCGTGGTCACGGTGTGCCGAGAGAATGCGGAAGGCCTTGAGTCCCTGAACGGGGTGGTAGGCCAAACGGTCGTGGGCAACTATCCGGCCCATGACCCCGGCGTGCTTCTCTACCGCACCAAGACCTCTTCCGACCAGAACCATTCCTGGTCCGTCGAAGGCCAGGACGTGCTGCTGATCGCCGAGCTTCTGCAGACCGGCCGTTTTCCCACCGGCCGCGTTGTGACCCTCGGCGGGCCCGCCGCCACGCAGCCCCGGCATTTACGGACCCGCCTGGGCGCCCCCCTGGCGGCGCTCGTCGCCGGCCGAATCGCCGCCGGTAACGTTCGGCAGGTTGCGGGCGGCGTCTTCACGGGAACCCCGGCCCCCCAGGACTCCCATCTCGGCCTTTTCGAAAAAGCGCTTGTGGTGCTCCCCGAGGGTAACGCGCCCGGCGACTTCCTCGCTTGGGTTCTGCCCGGCGCACGAACCCCAAGCTATTCCCGGACGTTTCTTTCGTCCTTTCGGGGGCGCGGGGAACACCCAATGGACTGCAACCGCCACGGCGGGCTGCGGGCCTGCATCCAGTGCAACTTCTGCCCCCAGGTCTGCCCGGTGGACATCCTGCCCCAATTGACCTACAAGGCCATCCGGGCCGGGGAGGTGGAAGAGGCGCTGGCCCACGGCCTGCTGGACTGCGTGGAGTGCGGGTTGTGTTCGCTGGTGTGCCCCTCCAAGATCGACCTGCTCCAGGCGCTGCGCGACGCCAGGGAGAAATTCTACGAAGAGATGAGCTGAACGCATGAACCCCGTCAAGCACGTATTTGACTCGCAGCGTCACCACTTCACCAAAGGCGGCCGGTTCGAGAAGTTCTATTTTGTGTTCGAGAACATCGAGTCCGTCTTCTTTGCCCCCGCCGCCGTCACCTCGACAGGCCCACATGTTCGCGACAGCCTGGATGTCAAGCGCTTCATGTTCCTGGTGATCGCGGCGCTGCTGCCCCACTACGCCTTCGGGATCTTCAATGTCGGCTACCAGTCCAACCTCGCCTCGGGCTTGCCGCTCGATTTCTGGGCCATGGTGTGGGTAGGGCTCAAGGCGGTGGTGCCGATGGTGGTGGTCACCTATGCCGTGGGGTATTTTTGGGAGGCGTTGTTTGCGACGGTGCGCAAGCACGAGATCAGCGAAGGACTTTTCGTTACCTGCGCTTTGTTCCCGCTGACGCTCCCGCCGACCCAGCCTTTGTGGCAGGTGGCCCTCGGCATCTCCTTCGGGATCGTCATCGGCAAGGAGATCTTCGGCGGTACCGGCCGAAACTTTCTCAACCCGGCCCTGACCGGCCGCGCCTTTCTCTACTTCGCTTACCCGGCGCAGACCTCGGGCGAGGCCGTCTGGACCTTGCTCGCGGCCGGCCGCACGGCTGCGGTGGATGCCTTCAGCGGCGCCACCCCGCTGGCCGTCGCCCAGGCCACCGATTCGGGAAGCGTGGTGCAGGCCTGGGCTGATGCCGGCTACAGCCTGGCCAAGCTCTTCTTCGGCCTCTATCCGGACGCCATCGGGGCTTCCTGCACCTTTTTGTGCATCGTCGGCGCGCTTTTCCTGATCACCGTCGGCGTGGCCGACTACCGCATCATCTGCGGCGACATCCTGGGGTTCTTGGCGGCGGCGACGCTGCTTAACCTATTTGCATCGCCAACCTCGTCGCCTTATCTTGGTTTGAACCCTTTTTATCACCTGATGGTGGGAGGCGCGGCCTTCGGCATCGCTTACATGACCACCGATCCGGTGTCCGCGCCGGCGATGCCGGGGGCAAGATGGGTGTACGGGTTTATGATCGGGATGCTTACGGTTTTGATCCGAGTGTTCAATCCCGCCTTCCCGGAGGGCATCGGCATCGTCATCCTCTTCATGAATTGTTTCGCGCCGCTGCTGGACGAGATCCAGCTCACGGCGCGGCTGAAAAAGCGGATCCCCAATGTCCAGTAACCTCAGATCGTTGACCTATGCGGGCGTCCTGTGCATCGTCTGCAGCCTGCTGCTGACGGCGGCATCGAGCGGTCTGCAGCCCTTCCAGGAGCGCAACGTGCTGATCGACCGTCACCGCAACATCCTGGCGGCGGCCGGCCGGCTGCCGGACGATGCCCGGGCGTCCACCGCCGACATTGAGGCGCTTTACGCCAGCCACATCCGGTCCCTGCGGGTTGACGCGGTCGGGCGTATCATCCCGAGCTCGGAACCCGCTGAAGGGGCCCTGCCCCTCTACCTCATCGTCGAGGGGGACCAAATCGAAGGGTACATCGTTCCCATCGACGCCAAGGGCCTTTGGGGTCCGATCAACGCCTATCTCGCCCTCGACGATGACGGCGCTACCGTGAAAGGCTTCACGGTTTACAGGCATGCCGAGACGCCCGGTCTGGGCGGTGAGATCGAAAAGAAACGCTTTCGCGAAAACTGGTCGGGCAAGAAAATCGTTACCCGCCAGGGCACGTTCGTGTCGGTCGGGGTCGCCAAAGGCCGGGTCGAGGATGTCATCCCCAAGGACAAGCACGAACACTACGTGGACGGGATCAGCGGCGCCACCCTGACCGGCAAGTACCTCGCAGCCGGGATCAGGGACACTTTAAGCCAGTACGAGCCGGTCGCGGTCAAATTCCGTAAGAATCTAATGCATGAAGTGGCGGGTGCCCCGCCCCGCCAGTAGCGCTTTGCGCACGGGAGCCTCATGAACGGTATCTTTGCTAAACCCTGGTCGGCGGTCAGACGATCCCACTCCTTCAAGGAGATCGTAAAGGCGCTCTGGCAGGCCAACCCGATATCAAAGCAGATCCTGGGCGTCTGCTCGGCGCTGGCCGTCACGGTCCAGCTTCAAACCGCCATTGTGATGGGGCTTGCGCTGACGCTGGTGGTCGCCTGCTCCAGCCTCATCGTTTCGCTGATGCGGGCGAGCATACCGCGCAACATCCGCATCATCGTGCAGGTCGCCGTGATCGCCACCATCGTGATCATCGCCGACGAACTGCTAAAGGCCTTCATGTATAATTTGAGCAAAGAGCTGTCGGTCTTCGTGGGGTTGATCATTACCAACTGCATCGTCTTGGGCCGGACCGAGGCCTACGCAATGAACAACCCGCCGGTGCGCTCCTTCGTCGACGGGCTGGCCAACGGCTTGGGCTACGCCTCGGTATTGGTCGGGGTCGCGTTTCTGCGCGAGCTTTTGGGATCCGGCCGGCTTTTCGGATATGCCGTGGTGCCGGAAGCATTTTATCAAGCCGGCTACGTGAACAACGGGCTTCTGTTGCTCGCCCCGGGAGCCTTCATCATGATTGGCCTTTTCGCGTGGCTGGAGCATAGCCTGCTGGAGAGAAAATAGCCGTGGAAAACCTCATCAGCATCGGGGTCAACTCGATTTTCGTCGGCAACATCCTGCTGTCTTACTTTCTTGGGATGTGCTCGTTTCTGGCTGTATCGCGCAATCTGCAAACGGCTGCCGGTTTAGGAGTCGCAGTCATCTTCGTCATGGCGCTGACCACACCGGTCAACTGGCTCATCTACCACTTGCTGCTCGCCCCCGGGGCGCTGGCGTGGGCCGGTTTTCCGAACCTCAATTTGAGTTTTCTCAAGTTGATCTTGTTCATCGCCCAGATTGCGGCGATCGTACAGATCCTGGAGATGGTCATCGATCGCTACTCGGCGGGGCTCTACACGGCGCTGGGGGTGTACCTGCCGCTGATCACAGTGAACTGTGCCATCCTGGGGGTCTCGCTGTTCATGGTCGAGCGCAATTACTCCTTCACCGAAACGGTGGTTTACGGAAGCGGCTCCGGGGTAGGATGGTGCCTGGCCATCGTCGCCATGGCCGCCATCCAGAAAAAGTTGCGTTATGCGAATGTGCCTATCGGGCTGCAGGGCTTCGGTTTGAGCATGATCGTGACGGGGTTGATCGCCATCGGGTTTATGCTGTTCGCGGGGATCGACATTTAGTCGGCTTTTAACTCCCGAGGCCGTTTAATATCGTTGGAAAAATGAACGACTATTTTTTGAGTGTGGCGGTTTTCGGCGGAGTGGTGCTCTTTCTGGTGGGCATCCTGTTGCTGGTTGAGGCCCGTGTCGTCCAGAAAGGCGAGCGCACGATCGTCCTCAACGACGACCCCGGCAAGAGCATCAAGGTGCCAAGCGGCCGAACGTTGTTGTCGGCGCTCGCGGAAAATGGCATTTTCCTGCCGTCCGGCTGCGGCGGCGGCGGTTCCTGCGGATTGTGCAAATGCAGGGTCGAGTCGGGAGGGCGGGACGTCCTGCCCACGGAGCTCGCCCACCTCTCCCGCAAGCAGCGCCTGGAGGGCATCCGCGTCTCCTGCCAGCTCAAGGTCAAGGAAGACATGCGGGTCCGTATCCCGGACGAGATCTTCAACATCAAGAAATACAACGCCACGGTGGTGTCGAACGAAAACGTGGCGACCTTCATCAAGGAACTCATCCTAAAGCTCGAACCGGGTCAGGCGCTGAATTTCAAATCCGGCGCCTACGTCCAAATCGACATCCCCGTCTATCATGCCTCCTTCAGGGAGTTCAGCATTCCGGAAACCTACAAGGGCATGTGGGACCGCTACAAGCTCTGGAGCCTGGTGGCGCGGACCGAGGAGCCCGTCTACCGAGCCTACTCCATGGCCAACACGCCCTCCGAGGACCTGCTGCGGTTTACGATCCGCATCGCCACCCCACCGCCCGGCGCCGGAGACGAGGTGCCGCCCGGCCTGGGGTCTTCCTTTGCATTCCGGCTGAAACCGGGAGACAAGGTCACCCTGAGCGGGCCTTTCGGCGAGTTTTTCATACGGGAGACCCAGCGCGAAATGTGCTTTATCGGCGGTGGTGCCGGCATGGCCCCCATGCGCAGCCACATCTTCGACCAGCTGCTGAGGGTTCAGACCGACCGGAGGATCACATTCTGGTACGGTGCCCGCTCAAAAAAGGAGATGATTTACGACGAGGAGTTCCGGGAGCTCGCCCGGCGCTTTCCAAACTTCACCTACACCGTGGCGCTGTCGGAATCCCTGCCCGAGGATAAGTGGGACGGCCCGGTGGGGTTCATCCACCAGGTGGCCCACGACCTTTACCTCGGCCAACACAAGGACCCCACCGAAATCGAATATTACCTGTGCGGGCCGCCCCTGATGCTGCGGGCCGTGGAGAGGGTTCTGGACAGCCTGGGTGTGGACCCGGAGATGGTCGCCTACGACGAATTCGGCTGACGGCTTCGCAACGAATTCAAACGCTGCGTTGCGTTTAATTTTTAACGAGGGATTAGATTTCAAGCAATGGATGTGATGACGATCGCATTGTTGACGGGCGGCTTCGCGCTGCTGGTCTTCGGAGCGGAGCTTCTGGTGCGCGGGGCTTCGCGGCTTGCGGCGTCCGTGGGAGTTTCACAGCTGGTCATCGGTTTGACGGTGGTGGCTTATGGCACGTCCACGCCGGAATTGGCGGTCAGCCTCCAGGCCGGGTTGGCCGGCAATGCCGACATCGCCGTCGCCAACGCGGTCGGAAGCAACATCTTCAACGTGCTTTTCATCCTGGGCGCCTGCGCGGCCATGAAACCGCTGCTGGTCCACCGGCAGCTGGTGCGCCTGGAAGTGCCGATCATGATCGCGGCTTCGGCTATGCTGATGGCCCTGTCTTGGGACGGCAAATTGGGTTTTTGGGATGGATGGGTTCTTTTTTCAGGGATAACGGTTTTCACCGTGTGGGCCATTCGCAGAAGCCGCAGGGAAGAAGCCGTCGCAGTCGCTTCCGGCGCTCCCCGTTCCAGAGTATCAGACCAACCGCAGAAAACGGCCGGGCGGATTTACACACCCATCAGCTGGGTACTGGCAGGGGTGGCCCTTCTCGTGCTGGGTGCCCGTTGGATGGTGGACGGCGCCATCCTGCTGGCCGAAGCCATGGGAGTAGGCCAAGTCGTAATCGGTTTGACGATTGTGGCCGCAGGAACATCCCTTCCGGAGGTCTTTACCTCACTCATGGCCACGATTCGGGGGGAGCGGGACATCGCCATCGGGAACGTCGTCGGCAGCAACATTTACAACATCTTGATGATCATCGGGTTGTCCAGCTTGGTCGCGCCCGGCGGCCTCAACGTCGCCCCATCCCTGCTCAACTTTGACATGGAGGTCATGCTGGTTGTAGCCGTGGCATGTCTGCCCGTCTTCTTCACGGGTTACAGCATCGCGCGCTGGGAAGGCTGGCTCTTTTTGGGGTGTTATGCCGCTTACATCGCTTATCTCATCATGGATGCCGCGGGACACGACGCCCTGCCGGCGTTCAGCCAAGTGATGTTGATGTTCGTA